>DASVBQ010000184.1:0-3696 GCA_036375795.1 Actinomycetes bacterium | reverse complement strand
CGCACGTGAGGTGGCGTCCAGGGACCCTGAGCCGAGACCGCGAGCGGTGCGAACCGCGGCATTCGCCTCGGTCGGGGTCATCCGGGCCCGCTGCCGCAGCCATGCCTGTGGCGTGAGTGCTCCGTCCACCCGGTGCGCACCTGACACGTCGATCTCGCGGACAACGGCGAGTGCCACCCACTCCAGACGAGCGGCGACCGCCCGCACCTCGCCCAGCAGCTCGGTCAGCTCGTCGACCTGTGCCCCGGCGACCGCACCGGCCCGAACCGCGGCGACCAGCTCCGTCGCCGCGGAGCCGACTCGATGCACGGCCGCAGTCGCCGGGCCGGTCGAGGTCTGCATGACCGCACACTACGGACCGGGTCGGACAAAAGGGCGGTGCGAAAACCCTTTTGCCCACAAGAACTTTCGGCCTGTCTGACACAGTGTGCATGTTCGCCCGATCAGGCGGACAACGAACGCATGAGCGGTCGCTCGGGCAGACGTAACGGAGGGCGTGCGAGACGCGACGCCAGCACATCGGTCGGGGCGAGAGACCGTTCAGCTCGACCCGACGGGGACCGGCTCCGAGGCGTCGTGACCCAGCGCGACCTGCCGGTTGTCGCTGTCCACGTGCACGACCGTGGGCAGCCAGGTCATGGCGTCGGCGTCGGGCACGGACATGTAGCTCACGATGATGACGACGTCGCCCGGGTGGACGAGATGCGCGGCGGCGCCGTTGATGCCGATCACGCCGCTGCCCGGGGCGCCGGGGATGACGTACGTCTCCAGCCGCGCGCCGTTGGTCACGTCGAGGACGTGCACCGCCTCGTGGGGGAGGAGGTCGGCTGCCGCCATGAGGTCTGAGTCGATGGTGATGGAGCCGACGTAGTCGAGGTCTGCCTCGGTCACCGTGGCCCGGTGGATCTTTGCCTTGAGCATGGTGCGGAACACGTGTACCAGCCTCTCGGTGCGGTGGTCTGGTCGTCGCGAAGGCTAGTGCCACGCGGGAGGGATCACACTGGCCGGGTGACGGAGGACGAGGCGCGGCGGCGGTTTGCGCAGGCACGGGTCGCGCGTCTGGCCACCGCCGACGCGCACGGCCGGCCGCACCTGGTGCCGATCGTCTTCACGGTCGACCGCGACACGCTCTACAGCGTCGTCGACGACAAGCCGAAGCGGACCGCCAGGCTCCGCCGGCTGGCGAACGTCCGGGCCAACCCCGCCGTGACGCTGCTGGTGGACCACTACGACGAGGACTGGACCCGGCTCTGGTGGGTGCGGGCCGACGGTCTCGGCCGGGTGCTCGAACCGGGCGACGAGGAGGCTCGCGACGCCGTACGCCGCCTTGCTCGCCGCTACGACCACTACCGCGAGCACCCGCCCGCGGGGCCGGTGCTCGCCGTGGACGTCACGGCATGGTCGTGGTGGTCGGCTAGCGGGTCGTGACGTCCATGCCGGCGAGCTCGAGCAGGTCGTCGAGGATCCGGGCGGGCGGACGACCAGCCATCCGGTCCTGTGCTCCCTGCCAGACCGACACCGGGACGGTGATGCTCGCAAGGTCGAAGCCCCACGGGCGCACGAAGGCGAGGTCGTCGTCGTGCCAGCCGACGACGCCGGTCGACACGGCTCGGCGGAACGTCTCGGCGAGCGCCTCGGCGAAGTCCCCGGTCAGGGCCGCCTTGTCGACGTCGGGAACGAGGTCGCCGAGGGCTGCCGCGACCTCGCCGCCCGTGACCCGTGCCAGCGTCGCTGCCTGCTCCTCCAGGTACGCCGTGAGCGCTGGGTCGCCCGCGCGCGCCGCGGTGAACTCGGCGACGTTCTCCGCGCCCATGCCGGCCAGCCAGTCCAGGCCCGTTGCCTCGTGCGGAGCGACCCCGGCGAGGGTCGCGACAGCCGCGCAGTGCTCCGGCAGCAGGGCGGCGCACGCCAGGGCGTGCGGCCCACCACCCGACCACCCCAGCGTGACGAAGCGGTTCCCGCCCAGGTCGGCCAGGACCGCTCGTGCGTCGGCGGCGACCTCCGCGACGGTGCGGCTGGGCCGCGCCGTGGACGTTGCGTATCCCGGTCGCGACCAGCAGACGGTGCGCAGGCCACGCTCGGTCGCCGCATCGGTGAGCGCGGGCAGCGGTGAGGCGGCTGTCGGTGTGCCGGAGTGGTAGAGCAGCGGGAGGCCATCCTCGGGCCCGGTCACGAGCACCTCGAGGTCGCGTCCGTCCGGACAGCGCACGGTGCGCCAGGTCGTCGTCATGACGGACAACCTAGGTGGCGATCACCGCATCGCGACGGCGCGACGGCCCTCCTGCGCGGGAACGCTCACCGTGCCGCCGTCGCGAAGCAGCCCCAACGCGACGGTCGGGAACACCATGACGGACAACAGCCCGGCGCTGATGAGTGCAGCCCCGGTCACCTCGGAGATGCGCCCGAGCTCCATCCCGATCTGGGCCGCGGCCACGATGAACGGCAGCGAGGTCGCCTGCAGCAGCCCGGCCGCGAGCGCCGGACGCCGGCCCATCGTCCGGACGTAGAGCAGCGCCGGCAGCCCGCGCATCAGCAGCAGGGCCAGCAGGAAGACCGGCACGCGCAGCAGCGCCGACGGGCTGTCGAGCAGGCCCTGCAGGTCGAGCCGCACGCCGCTGCTGACGAAGAACACGGGCACCAGGAATCCGAACCCGACGGCCTCCAGCTTGGTCCGGAAGTGCGGGTGGCTGGCGGAGTCCCGGTCGATGGTGCTGACCAGCACACCGGCCAGGAATGCGCCGAGGATGCTCTCCAGTCCGAAGCGCTCGGCGAGCGCGGTGAACGCCACGAGCAGGACGACAGCAAGTCGCACGCGGATCTCCGCCGTCGTGTCCTGCAACCGGACCAGCACAGCTCCGATCCGGGCACCCATCCCGACCCTGCCCAGGACGAGACCGGTCGCCGCGACGAGCACGGCGAAGGCCAGAACCAGCACCAGCCGGCTGCCCGTGCTGCCGTCGGATGTCGAGAAGAGCAGCGACAGCAGGACGATCGCGGCGAAGTCGGCGACCGTCGCCGCCACGATCGTTGTCTGGCCGACCACGCCGTCCGCCTGTCCGGCGTCCTTCAGGACCGGGACCACCAGCCCCAGGGACGTGGCCGACAGCGCGAGGACGACCAGCACGGGGCCGCTCACCCACCCGGCCGCGTCGAGCCCCACCCCGATGGGCACGCCGAGGGCCAGGGTCACCAGGTAACCGAGCAGCGCCACGCGGAGCAGTCGGCCGCGCAGGCGTCGTGCGTCGATCTCCAGCCCGGACAGGAACAGCAGGAACGCCAGGCCGATCAGCGAGAGCACCTGCACCGGCAGGTCCACCTCCACCCAGCCCAGGACCGACGGCCCGAGGACCACGCCGGCCACGATCTCGACCACCGGGGAAGGCAGCCGCAGCCGCGGGAGGAAGCCGAGCAGAAGGGGGGCCAGGGCGCCCACCAAGGCGACGACGAAGAGGTTGTCGAAGGACACGTCGGGCATCACAGGGCTCCGAATCACAGTCCGTACTGCTCGAGCAGACGCAGCCAGACCTCGCTGACGGTCGGGAAGGACGGGACGGCGTGCCAGAGGGTGTCCAGTGGCACCTCGGCGGCGACCGCGACCGTGGCCGCGTGCAGCAGCTCCTGCACGCCGGGACCGGTGAAGGTGGCGCCGACCACGACCCGCCGGGTCTGGTCGACCACCAGCTGGCTGGTGCCGTG
>DASVBQ010000175.1:0-10663 GCA_036375795.1 Actinomycetes bacterium | reverse complement strand
CTCCCGCCAGCTCGACGACGTCCACGCCCGGCGGCAGCCGACGCCGGGCCGCGCCCAGGAGACCGTCCTCGGGCGGGCGCACCGGTGCGCCTACCGGCTCGTCACGGGACGACGGTCGGTTCACGGTCTGCCTCCGGGTCGTTGTTGATGCCGTCTGGAAGGAACCACGACTCGGCACGGTAGGGCGCCGGCCGGACGGCGGCGTAGTCGCCCACCACCACGTGCACGATGCTCGACAGCGACTCGGTCTTCGGCTCGAAGTACTTCGAGTGGTCGGCGACGTCGAGCATGAACGTGTTGCGGGTGAGGTCCTCGGCCTGGAACCGGACGGCGCCGAAGTCCTCGTGGGTGGGGTCGGCACCGAACCGGTCGAGGTAGCTGACCGGGTCGCGGCTGCTGGCCCCGACGAAGACGTGCCCGTCCGGCACCTGCAGCTCCTCGGCCGTCTCGACACCAGGCCCCGGGCTGCCGACCAGCACCGCGTCGTCGGTGCCCGTGACGTGGTCGCGCAGCGCGGTGCCGGCGGTCGTGCTGCCGTAGCTGTGCCCGATGACCGTGAGGTGCGGCAGCACGTCCCGGGACGCCTGGACAGCCAGGACGTCGGCCGCGAGCAGGTCGGCACCGGACTCCGCGGCGGCGTCGAACGCGACGTTGTCCAGGCTCGGGGCGTCGTATCCCATCCAGGCCACCGTCGCCGTCGTGGTCGTGGCCGACGCCCGCCGGGACTCGGTCGTGACGCGCAGCGCGTTGTCCGTCAGCCGGGCCATGCCGCCGCGCACGTCTGAGCCCAGGCCGGGCACCAGGAAGGCGACGTGGTCGGCCGTGTCGAGGTCGCCGACCGCGATGGCGACCCGTCCCTCGGCGGCGAAGGCCGCCGGGTCGAAGACCAACAGCTGGGCGGTGACGGGCTCCCTGGTCAGCGGGTCGGGACGCGACCGCGCGAGCTCCAGCAGCGTTCGCACGAGCAGACAGTTGTCAAGCTGGCGCTGCTCCTCGGCGGTGACGGCCCCCGTCGCGCGCAGGGTGGCGACGGCCTGGTCGAGCCGTCGCTCGTTCGCCCTGCTGCGCACGCCGGCCGGCAGCCCGTCGAGCGCCCCTACGGCCGCCGGCGACCGCGCCACCAGGCGGTCCCGCTCGTCCGGGGTCAGCCAGCCCCACCAGGTCCGGACCAGCATGGGCGGGGTCCCGAGTGGCGGCGGACCGGCCCCGACACCGGCCGCCCGACGGCTGGCCGCGAGCAGCGGCAGTCCGGCGGCGAGAGCGGCCTCCTGCGCGTCGAGCGGCCCGGCCCCGCGCGCCCCGGGCGGCACCACCTCCCGGGCGGCGGCGACCAGCAGCCGAGCGGTCCGCGCCGCGTCCGCCCGGACCCGGGCGAGCACCTTCCGGTGCAGCGCGTGGACCCGCCCGAGATCACCGGCGTGGCTGGCGCGGAGGTCCTCGACCGCCAGTCGGCGAAGCGGACCGGGCACGTCGCCGGCCCCCAGCACGGCCGCGACCCGCCGCCGGTGCTCTCCGAGAAGTGCGTCGTACTCCCCGCGCAGTGCGTCCACCCTCGCCCTCGCCTCGACGACCGTGGCCGAGTGCGCGCGCAGCGCCCGGGCGGCGCCCTGCAGCGGGCCGCAGACCGCCTCGGCGAGCCCGGCGGCCAGCGCCAGCTCGATGCGGCAGGAGGACGCCGCGGCACCGTCCCAGGCACCGTGCAGCCGGACCTGGTCACGACGCAGGCCGTCGGCGAGCTGGCTCGCCCAGCGGGCCGCGCGGCTGCACCGCACGGCGGCCGCGTCGATCTCCGCCGGCGTTGCCGGCGGGTAGTCGAGCACGTCCGCGCCGGTCACCGCTCGGGGCCACCCCGCCCGGCCGCAACGACCGCGTGCTCGACCTGCTCGTAGACGGCTGCTCCCGCGCGCGCCGCCGACGCGAGCAGGTCGAGGTCGAGCCCGACGACGTCGAGCGCGTCACCGCACACCTCGCCGAGCACCTCGAGGGCGTCGACCAGGGTTCGGTCGGCGACCCCCGCGGCCAGCGTGACCGCCGACGCCGAGAGCCGGCGGGCGGTGAGCGCCGCCTCGGCCAGGTGCGTCGCGGCGCTCGCGACGCCGGCGGTCTCGACCCGGATCTGCACGGCCGCCAGCGTAGGGAGATCGACAGCGTCGGCCGTGGCGTCGTCCACAGCCCTGACGGGCTCCTCGCGCCGGCGAGGTGTCAGGGCAGCCGGGCGCCCTTCCCGAGCAGCGGCTCCCACAGGTCGCCCATCTGCTCGACCCGGCGCAACGTCTCGTCCGCGCGGAACTGCAGGTCCTGCGGGCGACGGCAGGCCGCGACCTCGTCCCACGTCACCGGCGTGGACACCCAGGGCTGCGGGCGGGCGCGCAGGGCGTACGGCGCCACGGTCGTCTTCGCCGCGTTGTTCTGGCTCCAGTCGACGAACACCTTGCCGCCGCGCAGGTTCTTGGCCATCCGCGAGACGACGAGGTCCGGACGCTCCTTCTCCAGCCGGCGGGCGAGCTGCCGGGCGTACTCCGAGGTGCGCTCGTCCGACGTGGGCGCGATCGACGCGCTGACCTGCATGCCCTTGGAGCCGCTGGTCTTCGCCAGCGGCTGCAGGCCGTCGGCCGCCACGAGGTCCTCGAGGAGCAGCGCGACCTCGGCGCACTCGACGATCGTCGCCGGTGGCCCGGGGTCGAGGTCGAGCACGAGCCGGTCCGGCTCGCGCACGCGGCCCCGCGGGCCGACCGTCCACTGCGGCACGTGCAGCTCGAGCGCTGCGAGGTTCGCGGCCCACACGAGGGTCGGCAGGTCGGCGACGACGACGTAGTCCAGCGTCTCGCGGTCCATGCCGCTGCCGGGGGCCGGAAGGCGCACCGTGCGCACCCAGCCAGGCGTGCCGTTGGGTGCGTTCTTGGCGAAGAACCCCTTCGTGTCCACGCCGTCGGGAAATCGCTGGAACGACATGGGCCGGTCGGCGATGTGCGGCAGCAGGGCCGGGGCGACGCGCACGTAGTAGTCGACGACCTCGCCCTTGGTGAATCCGGTCTCCGGGTAGAGCACCTTGTCCAGGTTCGACAGCGACAGCCGCCGCCCGTCGACCTCGACCATCGACCGCTCCGACTCAGCCACGCCCATCACTGTGCCCCGTCGAACGGTCGGTGACCCGTCGCCCCTCCCGGACGAAGCAGGGCCCCGACCGCTGGTGTTGCGGTCGGGGCCCTGCAGGGTGTCCCTCGAGGTGGTGCGGTGACCTCCGTACGGTCACCGGACGACGGCGAGCGCGAGGAGACGGCGGGCGCGCAGCGCGGCCCGCTCCGCCCGCCGCGACGCCCGGTGGGCGGCGGCGAGACGGTGCGCCCGCTGGCTACGGATGGCCTCCTCGAGACGCAGTGCCGAATGGGCACGCGCCAGGTCCTCATGCATGAGTTGCATCTCGGTGCTCCTGTTCAGGATGTGTGTCTGGTGGTCTGGTGCGGTCGGGGCGATGACCGAGCCGGGCTCGGAGCCGGTTACTGCTCCGAATCGGGGGGCGGTCATGCGGCGACCTCGTTCTTGCGGGGACGGCCACGCGGACGCTTGCGCGGGACCACGACTCCCTGGACGAACCACTCGCCTCCCCAGACGCCCCACGGCTCACGGCGTTCGAGCGCACCGTTGAGGCAGTCGAGGCGGGCGGGGCAGGTGGCGCAGAGACTCTTGGCGTACTCCACGTCTGCGGGCGACTCGGCGAAGAACAGCTCCGGGTCGTTGACCCGGCACGGCAGCTGCTCCTCGACGACGCGCTCGGCGAGGGCGGACAGTCCGGCGAGTGCAGTCAGGGCTGCGACGGCGTTGCCGGTACCGCGGTCCTCGCGATCGAGAACGGCGAGCTGCATGGGTGTCACCTCCATGTTCGGTGTCAGTCGGCTGGTGGTCGGCTGTGCTGTCGGTGCGAGAGCCATGTCGCTCTCTCTGTCAAGGCCACTTGTGGTGGCGAGCGGATGACGGACAACGAAAAGGCCGCGGATCCCGGGTGTCGGGTTCCGCGGCCTTGGAGGTGCCGGTGAGGAGGTTCGTCCTATACCGGTGGGCTCCAGGAGCGGATCCCCGCGAAACCGTCGAACACGACGACATCGCTGATCGGGAGCAGAGCGGTGGCCTTGGCGGTGACGGCGGTCCGGTTGCGCATGGCAACGGACACACCGGTCCCCTGGACCGCGGCGGCGAGCGGCGCGGTAACACGCACGCCCTCGACGCCGTATGCCGTCCACGTGCCCGTGAGGCCAGCGCCGTGGGTGGCCACGGACATGGCGAACGGGCACGTCGTCGACGTCGCGAAGTTCTTCATCGTGGTCACCTCCTGGTCTGCTCTCGGGCGGGGCGGCGGTCTGCGGACCGACTTCGTGGAAGGTTAGAGGTGCTCGCCGTCAGGTGCAATCATTTTTTTCACTCCTGACAGAAAGTTGTCGAAAGTCGTCCGAATCTTCGGGGTTCGACCCGGGGCTTCGCGCGTCGCCCGCGACGAGAGCGAGCACCGCGGCGCCGTACCGTTCCAGCTTCGAGCGACCGACCCCGGACACGGCGAGAAGCTCGGCCTCGGTCGACGGCCGCACCTCGGCCAACGCGGTGAGCGTGGCGTCGGTGAAGACGACGTACGCCGGGACGCTCTGCTCACGGGCCTGCTCGGCCCGCCACTCCCGCAAGCGCTCGAACAGCGCCTCGTCGTAGGCGGACGGGCAGTCCTCGCACCGGCCGAGCTTGCGGGCCACGGGGGCGGTCAGCGCCTTGCCGCACACCCGGCAGACGGCCGGACCGCGGCGCCGCGCAGACCGGGCGCCTGGCGATGCCGGCGTGCTGCGCGTGCCGGTGTGCAGCCCGTCGAGGAACCGGGAAGGCCGGCGACCCGCGCGACCGCCCGGCGAGCGCGCCAGCGACCAGCTGAGCGCGAGATGCTCCCGAGCCCGGGTCACCCCGACGTAGAGCAGCCGACGCTCCTCCTCGACCTGCTCGGGCGTGTCGGCGTAGGTGATCGGGAGCATCCCGTCGCTCACGCCGACCAGGAAGACGGCGTCCCACTCGAGGCCCTTGGCGGCGTGCAGCGACGCGAGCGTGACGCCCTCGACGGTCGGGGCGTGCTGGGCGTCGGCGCGCTCGTCGAGCTCGGCCACGAAGTCACGAAGGCCGGCATGGGGCCGGGCGGCGGAGAGGTCGTCGGCCAGCCGGGCCAGGGCGGCCAGCGACTCCCAGCGGTCCCGCACCGCGCCGGCCCCCTCCGGCGGAGTGCTCGACCAGCCGCCGCCCGACAGGACCGCCCGCACGGTCGACGGCAGGTCGTCGTCCGCATCGGCCGAGCGGGCCGCGGCCCGCAGCAGCAGCCTGGCCTCGCGGACCTCGGGCCGGTCGAAGAACCGCTCTCCGCCGCGCAGGACGTAGGGCACGCCGCCGTCGGCCAGGGCCTGCTCGTAGGTCTCGCTCTGGCCGTTGGTGCGGAACAGGACGGCGACCTCACTGGCGGGGGTCCCCGCGTCGAGCAGCGCCTTGATGCGACCGGCGACCCAGCGCGCCTCGGCCGGCTCGTCGGCGTGCTCGCGCAGGTCCGGCGCCGGGCCGGCCGGGCGCTGCGCCACCAGCTCGAGCCGGCCGTGCCGGCTGGCCGGCGCGTTGGCCACGATGCGGTTGGCCAGCGCGACGACCTGCGGGGTCGACCGGTAGTCGCGGACCAGCCGGACCTCCTTGGCGCCCTCGTAGCGTTCGCGGAACCCGAGCAGGAACTCCGGCGAGGCACCAGCGAAGGTGTAGATCGTCTGGTGCGGGTCGCCGACCACGCAGACCTCGTCCCGGCCGCCGAGCCACTGGTCGAGCAGCGCCTGCTGCAGCGGGCTCACGTCCTGGTACTCGTCCACGACGAGGTGGTGGTACTGCCCGCGCACCGCGTCGGCCACCTGACGGTGCTCGGCGATGAGGCCCACCGTGTAGAGCAGGACGTCCTCGAAGTCGATCACCTGCCGGTCGCGCTTGACCTGGTCGTAGGTGGACAGCAGCCGCACCACGGTTGCCGGGTCGAGGCCGGCCGGCGCCGCCCGGCCGACCTTTCCCGCCGCCGCGGGGTAGTCGTCGCGGTCGGTCATGGTGACCTTCACCCACTCGACCTCGGCGGCAAGGTCGCGCACGGTCGCGCGGTCCGTCGGCAGCCTTAGCCGTCCGGCGGCCTCGGCGACGAGCGCGGCCTTGTGCTCGACCAGCGCGGGCAGCTCACCGCCGACGTGACGAGGCCAGAAGTAGCGCAGCTGGCGCAGCGCCGCGGCGTGGAAGGTGCGGGCCTGCACCCCCGCTGCGCCCAGGGAGCGCAGCCGGGTGCGCATCTCCCCCGCGGCGCGGGCCGTGAACGTGACGGCCAGCACCCGCTGCGGCACGAGGACCCCGCTGTGCACGCCGTACGCGATCCGAGCAGTGATCGCGCGCGTCTTCCCCGTGCCCGCCCCGGCCAGGACGCACAACGGGCCGGACAGCGTGGTCGCGACCTCGCGCTGCTCGGGGTCGAGCATGTCGAGCAGGGCGTCGGCGTCGGGCACGCGCCCCATCCTCGCAGCCGGGCCGGACACACCCCGGCGCGGTTCAGCGCGCGGGACGGCTCGGGAAGGGAGGGGCGCCGGCGGGCGTTGCAGGTCGGTGTACGGGGCAAGATGCCCCGAGAAGTCCGGTCCCACCCCCCGAGAGGATCCTCACCCGGTGTCGTCCGACGTCGTCACGGTGTACAGCACGGTCTGGTGCGGCTACTGCCGCCGGCTCAAGGCCCAGATGGACCGCGAGGGCATCAGGTATCTCGAGGTCGACATCGAGGCGGACCTGGACGCGGCCCGGCTCGTCATGGCGGTCAACGAGGGCATGCAGACCGTCCCGACGCTGGTGTTCCCCGACGGGTCGGCGCTGACGAACCCGACGCTTGCCCAGGTCAAGGCCCGGCTCGCGGCCTGACGGCGACCGCCGGATCCCCGGCGTAGCGTGACGCCCGTGCGTTTCGCGATCAAGACCGTCCCCCAGCACACGACCTGGGATGCCATGCTCGACGTCTGGCGGGCGGCCGACGACATCGAGCTCTTCGAGTCGGCGTGGAACTTCGACCACTTCTACCCGATCTTCGCCGACCACAGGGGGCCGTGCCTCGAGGCCTGGACGATGCTGGGCGCGATGGCGCAAGCCACCCGCCGGATCCGCATCGGTTGCCAGGTGACCGGCATGATCTACCGCCACCCGGCGGTGCTCGCGAACATGGCAGCCACCGTCGACGTGATCTCGGGCGGTCGGCTCGAGCTGGGCCTCGGAGCGGGCTGGAACCAGGAGGAGTGCGACGCCTACGGCATCGAGCTGCCGCCGTTGCGTGAGCGCTTCGACCTGTTCGACGAGGGCGTCGAGGCGATCGTGCGGCTGCTCAGCCAGGAGACCACCACGCTGGCCGGCCGGCACGTCCGCCTGACCGAGGCGCGCTGCGAGCCGAAGCCGATGCAACGTCCTCACCCGCCGATCACCATCGGCGGGAACGGGCCGACCCGGACGCTGCGCACCACGGCGCAGTGGGCGCAGCAGTGGAACTCGATCAGCCGCGACGTGCCCACCTGGCTGGGGCACCGGGCCGTTCTCGTGCAGCGCTGCGCGGAGATCGGCCGGGACCCGAGCGAGATCACCTGCTCGGTGAACCTGCGGCTGGCCGACCGCGACGGGCTGGGAGCTTTCGCCGAGCAGGCCGCGGCGTACGCCGAGGCGGGCGCCGACCTGGTGGTCGTGAACTTCGCGACGCCGCACGACGCGCGGCTGGTCGAGCCGGTCGCCGAGGCCGTCGCCCCGCTCGCCGGCTGACGCACTCCTACGGGGCGTCGGCGCTTCGGGGCAGCTCGCCGCCGTACCAGTGCTCGATCAGTCGCCGGGAGATCGAGATCGACGGCGCCGAGTGGAGGGCGCCGCTGCGGATGTCCGCGAACAGCTCGGGCCGGGTGTACCACCGGGTCTCGGCGATCTCCGCGTCGTGGCACACCACGTCGACCGTCTCGGCGTGGGCCGTGAAGCCGAGCATCAGGCTGGACGGGAACGGCCACGGCTGGCTGCCCAGGTAGCGCACGTCGCCCACCCGCAGCCCCACCTCCTCGGCGACCTCCCGCCGGACGGCGGCCTCCAGCGACTCCCCCGGCTCGACGAAGCCGGCCAGCGTGGAGAAGCGGCCTTCCGGCCAGGACGCCTGCCGCCCGAGCAGCAGCCGGTCGTCGCCGTCGACGACCGCCATGATCACCGCCGGGTCGGTCCGGGGGTAGTGCTCGCTGTCGTCCTCGCCGCATCGGCGCAGGTGGCCGGCTGCCTCGGGACGCGTCGGCGCGCCGCAGCGGGGGCAGTGGGTGTGGGTCGCGTGCCAGTTGGCCAGCGAGACGGCGTGCACGAGAAGGCCGGCATCGCGGGCGTCGAGAAGGGCACCGACCTCCCGCAGGTTCCGGAAGGTCACCCCGTGGCCGGCGACGCCGGGGGCCTCCTCGCCGGCCACGGCGAAATACGCCGTGCCGCCATCGTCGACGCCGAGGAAGAACCGCTCGGCCGGCGGCACGTCCGGCCGGTGGTCGAGGTCCAGCCCGGGCGGGTCACCGACCACCGCGGCTCGGCCGCGGTCGGCCAGCAGGAGGACCCGCGTGCCGGGTGCGTCCCACGCCGTCGCCAGCCAGCCCGGGTCGGTGCGGCGGTGTGCGGCCCGGTCGACGACGGCCCGGGACAGCGGCAGCCCGCGGAGGGTCTCGGCGCTCACCGGGGCAGGGCGCGAGCGAGGTCGTCCCACAGGTGCGCAGCCGCCTCCGCGCCCTTGAGCAGCATCGGGATCTCGACCTTCTCGTTCGGCGCGTGCCAGCCGTCGTCGGGCAGGCTCACGCCCAGGAAGACGACCGGGGCCCCGAGCACGTCCTGCAGGTCGGCCTCCGGCCCGGACCCACCCTCACGGGTGTAGAGGATGTCGGTGCCGAACGCCGTCGACATGGCCCGGGTCACGGCCTCGAGCGCCGGGTGGTCGAGCGGGGTGAGGCACGGCCGAACGCCGGGGCCGTACCAGTGCACTCCCCACTCGATGCCGGCCGGCACCACCTTGGCCAGCCAGGCCTCGAACTTCGCCCGGACGTCGGCCGGCTCCTGTCCGGCGACGAGCCGGAACGAGACCTTCGCGTGCGCCTCGGCCGGCACGATCGTCTTGTGCCCGGCGCCGGTGTAGCCGCCCCAGACGCCGTTGAGCTCCGCGGTCGGCCGGGCCCAGACCCGCTCCAGGGTCGAGAAGCCGGCCTCGCCGTGCGCGGTGGTGCTGCGCGCGTTGGCCAGCCAGGCGGTCTCGTCGTACGGCAGCTTCGCGACGAGTGCGCGCTCCTCGTCGCTGAGCTCGACCACGCCGTCGTAGAAGCCGTCGATGGTGACGTGCCCGGAGGCGTCGTGCATCGAGCCCAGGACGCGGCACAGCTCGGTGAGCGGGTTCGGGATGGCGCCGCCGAACGAACCCGAGTGGACGTCGCCGGACGGTCCGCGGAAGTCGACCTGGCCGTCGGTCATGCCGCGCATGCCGGTGCACACGGTCGGGGTGTCGCGGGACCACATGCCGGTGTCCGAGACCACGACGACGTCGCAGGCGAGCCGGTCGCGGTGCTCCCGCAGCAGGGCGGCGAAGTGCGGCGAGCCGGACTCCTCCTCGCCCTCCACGATCAGCTTGAGGTTGACGGCCGGACTGGTGCGGCCGGTGGCGTCGAGGTGAGCCCGGACGCCGAGGGTGTGGAAGTAGACCTGGCCCTTGTCGTCGGCCGCGCCGCGCGCGTGCAGGCGATCACCGACGACGGCCGGCTCGAAAGGCGGGTGCTCCCAGAGCTCCACCGGGGTGACCGGCTGCACGTCGTGATGGCCGTAGACGACGACGGTGGGCGCATCCCGGTCGTCGCTCGGCCACTCGGCGAACACGGCCGGCAGGCCTGCCGTTTCCCACACCTCGGCCGTCGGGAAGCCGGTGTCGCGCAGTGCCTGGGCGAGGTGCTCGGCGGACCGGCGTACGTCGTCGGCGTGAGCCGGGTCGCCGGAGATCGAGGGGATCCGCAGCCACTCGACGAGCCCGGCGAGGAAGTCGTCGGCCCCGGTCGCGACGGCGGCCCGCACCCGCTCGACCGTGCCGTTGTCCTCGCTGCTGCCGTCGCCGGCGTCGTTGCTCGCGTGCATGCGCCGAACCCTACGACGGCCCGCTGATCTTCCGTCGACTAGCGTCGGCGCGGTGCGGGTGGCGACGTTCAACCTCCTCCACGGCAGGTCGCTCGCGCACGGCGGCGTCGTCGAGGCGGAGCTGCGCGCCGCGGCGCGGGAGATCGACGCCGACGTCGTCGGGATGCAGGAGGTCGACCGGTGCCAGCCTCGGTCGCTCGGTGCGGACCAGGCGGCGGTCGTGGCCGAGTCGCTCGGTGCGCCGCACTGGCGATTCGTCCCCGTGCTGCATGGGACGCCCGGGGCGACGTGGACCGCGTCGGACCTGGATGACGGCGGCGACGACGACGGTCCGGCGTACGGCGTGGCGCTGGCGTCCCGGATGCCGGTGCGGTCCTGGCACGTCCTGCGCTTCGGCCCGGCGCCGGTCGGGCTGCCGTTGTTCATCCCGGGCCGAGGCCTCGTCCCGGTCAACGACGAGCCCCGGGTCGCGCTCGCCGCG
>DASVBQ010000170.1:0-4070 GCA_036375795.1 Actinomycetes bacterium | reverse complement strand
GGCGGCGAGGATGGCGCGGCCGGCGCGCGTGCGCATGCGCAGTCGGAAGCCGTGGGTCTTCGCCCGACGGCGGTTGTTGGGCTGGAACGTGCGCTTGCTCACTCGTGGGCTCCCGGAGCGATCTCATGGGTGGTGCAGGTCCGGCGGCGCGCTGGGCGGGCGCGGCCACTTCGCAGGGCAGGCCGCAGCGTCCGTCGTCTGACGCGACCGGGCCACGGTACGGGCGGGGCGCGCCCCGGGTCAAACCGCGGACGGGCGCAAGGACCGGCAGGCAACCCAGCAGACTCGCATGCCGCGCGACGTCCCGAGCCCCCGACACGCCGCGGTGGGGATGGCGCACGGGCCACGAGCCGGGAAAATCTGGCACGGGTTGTGGACAACCGCTTGCTGCCCGTACCGCGACGTTGTTAGCGTCACGCGTCGCCGGCCCCCTTCCCCAGCACCTCGGACCGTCGGCGCCTCGCTACCGAGGGCCGCGAATCAGGACATCTCGGGGCAACCTATGTACACAGGCTGTGGACGACCATGTGGACGGCAGGTCACGAGCGCGAGGTGCGGGTCGCGGGAGGCCGCGCGCCGGGCGCACACGAGAGGGATGACTGGGTGACCGACGAGACCGTCACAGATCTCACGCCGCACGAGGCCGCCCCGGTGGCCGCCGACGGCAGCGACCGGGGGAACCACCGCGACGGGGCGCTCAACGAGGCGTGGGCCCGCGCCCGCGCCGTGCTCGAGGACACGGTGACGCCGCAGCAGCGCGCCTTCATCGGGCTCAGTCGGCTCGACGGTGTGGTCGGCGAGACCGCCCTGCTCTCCGTACCCCACCAGTTCGCCAAGGACGTCATCGAGCAGCGGCTGCGCCAGGTCATCACCTCGGTGCTCACCGAGCAGGTCGGCCGGGAGCTGCGCGTCGCGGTCGTCGTGGACCCGAGCCTCGACGGGGTTCGGTCGAGCGAGGAGCCCAACCTGGCGCCTCCCGGGGCTTCGGCCGCGCCGGGCAGCCCCGCGGAGGCCGTCGCCGGGACCGCGGACCCGACCGCCTCGGCCACGACGGACCCGGCCGCCGGCACCGGGCGTGAGCCGGGGGCTCGCCGGGAGAGCGAGCCGACGCGGCTCAACCCGCGCTACCTGTTCGAGACGTTCGTCATCGGATCGAGCAACCGGTTCGCCCACGCGGCGGCGGTTGCGGTGGCGGAGGCGCCCGCCAAGGCGTACAACCCGCTGTTCATCTACGGCGACTCCGGCCTGGGCAAGACGCACCTCCTGCACGCGATCGGCCACTACGGCATGAGCCTGTACGGCGGCGTGCGGGTGCGCTACGTGAGCTCGGAGGAGTTCACCAACGACTTCATCAACTCGATCCGCGACGGACGGGCCGAGGGCTTCCGGCGGCGTTACCGCGACGTGGACATCCTGCTCGTCGACGACATCCAGTTCCTGGAGAACAAGGAGCAGACGCAGGAGGAGTTCTTCCACACGTTCAACACGCTGCACAACGCGAACAAGCAGATCGTCATCTCCAGCGACCGCCCTCCGCAGCAGCTGGTCACCCTGGAGGACCGCCTGCGCAACCGGTTCCACTGGGGCCTGATCACCGACGTCCAGCCGCCCGAGCTCGAGACGCGCATCGCGATCCTTCGCAAGAAAGCGGCCCAGGAGAAGCTGGCCGCTCCGCCCGAGGTCCTCGAGTTCATCGCCAGCAAGATCTCGACGAACATCCGCGAGCTCGAAGGAGCGCTGATCCGGGTCACGGCGTTCGCCAGCCTGAACCGGCAGGGCGTCGACCTGGCCCTGGCCGAGATCGTCCTGAAGGACCTCATCCCGGACAACAGCCAGCCGGAGATCACCGCCGCCACGATCATGGCGCAGACCTCGGCGTACTTCGGCCAGTCGATGGAGGAGCTGTGCGGCTCGTCGCGTTCGAGGGTGCTGGTCAACGCCCGCCAGATCGCGATGTACCTCTGCCGCGAGCTGACCGACCTGTCCCTGCCCAAGATCGGGCAGCAGTTCGGCGGCCGCGACCACACCACCGTCATGCACGCCGACAAGAAGATCCGCCAGCTGATGGCCGAGCGGCGCAGCGTCTACAACCAGGTGACCGAGCTGACGAACCGGATCAAGTCCCAGGCCCGGGCGGGATGAGGTCCATCCGGCCGGCCACCGAGCCACTCATCGTCATCGGGCCGTCACTCTGTGTGAGAGGGCATGTACCTCACGTCGATGCGCGCTCACACCGCGTCGACCATCGTTCACACCGTGGGGACAAGTCTGTGGATACCTGGGGGCCAGGTCGGGGACACGGTGTGGACGGCCCGGGACACCGGTCGTCGTGCACATCCGGACCCGCCCCGTCCGCAGCGGTCTCCCCGGACTGTCCCCAGGTCGCTCTAGCCTCTGACCAGCGCGGACGTGGTTCGTCCCCAGCATCCACCACCCCTGGTGAGACCACGACACCGAGTAATGGAGTTGGATCGGACGAGCACATCACGGGCGGGCCGGGCTGGGGATGGCACGCTCTCGCGTCGATGGGGTTGATGAGGTTGACGACGTTGACGGGCCTGACGACAGGAGGCGGTGACCGGTGAAGTTCCGGGTGGAGCGTGACGTCCTCGCGGAGGCCGTGGCCTGGGCTGCCCGCAGCCTGCCGGCCCGACCGCCGGTCCCGGTGCTGGCCGGCCTGATGCTCGACGCGAACACCGACGGGGGCGGCCGTCTGGTCCTGTCGAGCTTCGACTACGAGGTGTCCGCCCGGGTCGAGATCGCGGCCGACATCACCGAGCCCGGCGTCGCCCTGGTCAGCGGTCGGCTGCTCGCCGACATCTCCCGCAGCCTGCCCGCTCGCCCGGTCGAGGTGACCACCGACGCGGCCAAGGTGGTCGTGACCTGTGGTTCGTCGCGGTTCACCCTGCTCACCCTCCCCGTCGAGGACTACCCCGCGCTGCCCGAGATGCCCGGCGCCTCAGGCTCGCTGCGTGGCGACGCCTTCGCTGCGGCGGTGGCCCAGGTGTCGGTGGCCGCCGGGCGCGACGACACGCTCCCGGTGCTCACCGGGGTCCGCCTCGAGATCGAGGGCGAGACCATCACCATGGCGGCCACCGACCGCTACCGGCTGGCCGTGCGCGACCTGGCCTGGACCCCGGAGCAGTCGGGCCTCTCGGCGATCGCGCTGGTGCCGGCTCGCACCCTCTCTGAGACCGCCAGGTCGCTCTCCGGCGCCGACAAGGTCACGGTCGCGCTCGCTGCTGCCGGCGCGGGCGAGGGCCTAGTCGGGTTCGAAGGTGGTGGTCGCCGGACCACCTCGCGCCTGCTCGACGGCGAGTTCCCGAAGTACAAGTCCCTGCTGCCGTCGGAGTCGGCGAGCGTGGCCACGGTCGAGACCGCGAGCCTCATCGAGTCCGTGCGCCGGGTGGCGCTCGTCGCCGAGCGCAACACGCCGATCCGGCTGAGCTTCGCCGGGGGCGAGGTCACCCTCGAGGCAGGTACCGGCGACGAGGCCCAGGCCTCGGAGTCCCTCGACGCGACGCTGACCGGCGACGACATCTCGATCGCGTTCAACCCGAGCTACCTGCTGGACGGCCTCAACGCGCTGGGCGGGAGCCACGCCGAGCTCCGGTTCACGGCCTCGACCCGGCCGGCGGTCCTGGCCGGCAAGAACTCCGCCGAGGCGACGGCCGGCGACGAGTACCGCTACCTGCTCATGCCTGTGCGCCTGTCCGGGTGACGCGCGGCCCGATGCCCGCGCACTCCACACAGACGAGGAGGGACGACAGCTGATGCAGATCGGACTCGTCGGGCTCGGCCGCATGGGCGGCAACATGCGCGAGCGGCTGCGCCGCACCGGACACGAGGTCATCGGCTACGACCGCAACCAGGACATCAGCGACGCCACGTCCCTGAAGGACATGGTCAGCCGGCTGACCGCGCCACGAGCCGTGTGGGTGATGGTCCCGGCCGGCGAGGTCACCCGGGCGACGGTCGACGAGCTCGGCGCGCTGCTCGACGCCGGGGACGTCGTCGTCGACGGCGGCAACTCCCGGTGGACCGACGACAAGGAGCACGCCGCCCGCCTC
>DASVBQ010000162.1:0-4531 GCA_036375795.1 Actinomycetes bacterium | reverse complement strand
CTCGTCGTCGTCGAGCACGATGTCGTCGCGGGCCGACTGACTCGCTCTGGTGAAGCGGCTCACACCTCGCGTGAGGTCGTGGCCGAGCGTGTAGGCCTCGATCTCCAGCACGGTCCTGGACTGTCCCTCCTTCTCGTAGCTCCCCGTGCGCAGCCGTCCGTGCACGACAACCGGCTGGCCCGTGGTCACGGAGTCGAGGACGTTGTCGCCGGCGTTGCGCCAGCACGTCACGGTGTAGAAGTTCGTGTCGCCGTCGCGCCAGCCGTTCAGCGCTTTGTCGAACCTCCGCTCGGTCGAGGCCAACCGGAAGCTGACCACCCGCGTCCCGTTCGACGTGACCCGCAGCTTCGGGTCCGTCGCCACGTTGCCCACCACGGTGATGACCGTCTCTTTCATCGCGCCTCCTGTGTCGGTTCGCTTGCCGCCGCCTGTCCGGTTGCCGGCCAGTGGCTGCTGCCTACGGGCTGGCACTCCCAAGACCATGCGACCGGCGGGCCATCGCCGACAGCCGTCGACATCGCTCTGGGGACAGAGTCAGCAGGCGACGCTCCTGTGGACAGAGCACCTGCGAGGGTCCTCCTCGGGGCCGGGCCCTGGTCCGCCTCCCGCGCCCACCGCAACCACGGCTGAGCCCGGGCATGCGGTTAGCCAGCTTCCGGCTCGCTCAGCGGCGCGATGAGTCGACCCGACAGCCCCCGGTCCCGGCGCGTCGTGCTGCCGCGACTCTGGCCCATCTGCACCGTCACTCGCGCCGGTGCGGTGGAGGCCGGTTGTGGCCCGGAGGGTGCGGCTCGGGCCCGATGACCCGCCCGTCGCGGTGATGCAGTGAATAGCGGCCGTCGCGGTGCCGGACCAGGCGCCAGTGCCCTTCGTGAACCATCTGGTGGTGGCCGGCGCACGGCAGTGCGCCATTGCCGACGGTCGTCGGGCCACCGTCCTCGTACGCGACGAGGTGATGACCATCGGCCCAGCTGACCGGCCGGTCGCAGTAGGGCACGCAGCACCGGTCACCGTCGCGGGCGATCATCGCGCGCCGCTGAGCGGGCGTGAAGTATCGGCGGTCAGTGCTGGTCTCGACCACCTCGCCATCTGGTCCGAGCCGCACGCTCGTGACGACCGCGTCACAGGCCACCCGGCGTGCCGTAGCGCCGCCGATGGGACCCACCCAGGACAACGTCGCGCCAGGCGATCCAGGCACCGCCGGCCGGAGTGAGCCGGGCGATCCGGGCGCCGCCGGCCGGGGTGAGCCGGGCGATCCCGGCACCGCCAGCCCGGCGGCGCCGGGCACGGCGGGCGAGGGCGGATCGGGTTCGGCGGAGACCGTGCCGGCCAGGGTGTGCGAGTCGACCGTGACGATGACGTGCGGGTGCCCGCCGCCACCTGATCTCGGTGCGTCGGCGGTCTCGAGGAACCGCTTGGCGATCTCGGCGAGGCCGTCCAGGCGTCGCTGGGCGGCGGTGCGCGGGTCCCCGGAGACGACCGGTGAGGCCGCGTCGACCGCCGTCGCGATCAGCGAGCCGTTGACCTCGTCGGCCAGCCCGGTGAAAGCCATCGACCCGTCCAAGGTCGCCGCCCAGCTGAAGCCACGTCGCTCGTAGCGCCGGACGGCCGCCTCGTCCGCTGCGTCGGGGTCGAGCGCATGCTGGAACCGGCGCATCACGCTCGCCACCGCCCGCACGTCGGCCACCCTCGCGGCCTCGACCGCCTCCGGCTCGATCAGCGAAACCGCAAGATCTGGGGCGTCGACGACGCCAGCCGCGATGACCTGCGCGTGCCGTGGGTGGATGTCCCCCCTCGCCAGGGCCATGGCGGTGCCCGGCAGCACCCCCGAGCGCAGCGCCCGACCGGTGCGCACCGTCGCCGTCGCTTCAGCCGGGGTGGCACGCGCATGCATGCGAAGCCATGCGCTCGTCGTCAGCGCACCCTCGTGCACGTGCGAGCCGCGCGCATCCACCTCGCCCACCGCGGTGAGCAGCACGGACTCCAGCCGGGCCTGCTCACGGCGCACCTCGACGACGAGCTCCGAGAGCTCACCGTGCGACAGCTCCCGCACCCTCCCGTCGGCGACCGCCTCGACCAGCCGGCCGACCGCGCTCGCCACCGAGGCGACCAGATCATCCGAACCGTCGATCGAACACATGTTCGAATACTACGCGCAACCTCTGACACGACCGGATCGTCGTCCACAGCCGAAAGTCGTTGCCGCACAACGGAATCCGGGCTGTGGATCAACCCGTTCGTGCGCGGTCCAGCGCCTCGCGGGCACGCTGGTGCCGCGCTAGCTCGGCCTCGATCGGCTCGAGCATCAACGACGTCGCGACCTGCTCGATGGCGGCTCGCAGCCGCGACTCGGCCCGACGCCGTCGGACCACCGCTCCCCCGTTCGCGACGAGGCGCCCCAGGAAGGCGAGCAGCAGCCCCAAGGACACCCCGCCGAGGAGCAGCATCGTCGGCACCGGGATACCCCAGAGGTCCGGCGTCGGCGGCTCTCCCATCTGCAGGTAGCTGTTGAATGCCAACAGCAGCAGCCACGCGCCACCGACCAGCGCAGCAGCCACCAGCAGCCACTGAAGGGCACCGGCCGCACGCCACCACAACGGAACCCGGTCCACGCCGAGGTCGACGCCGACGACCGCACGGTCGAGGGCGTCACGTACGTCGCCGGCACGCCCCTCGGCAGCCTCGTGCACTGCACGCTGCCACGGGTCGGGCAACCCCTTCGCCGCCCCGTCACAGACCTGCCGCAGAGCGGTGTCGACCTGCGCCCGCTGCACCGGGCTGGGCTCGGGCACCGACGATCGCACCATGTGCCGCACCTCGCGGCGCTCCCCCGGGCGCAGGTGCAGCCGTCTCAGCGGGTCGGGCCGCAGCCGGCGAACCCACCGGGTGGGCGGCCATCCCATCGAGCCCGCCGCCCGCAGCCGCCAGGACTCCTCGACCGCCCGTCCGATCACCGGGACACCCGCGGACGACGAGAGCGCCTCCACGAGCCGGGCCTGCTGCGCCGACCCGACCCCGGGCGGCTGTTCCGCCGCGACCGCGGACGCGAGCAGCTCGACGACGTCCTCGACGTCGGCGACCAGCCGGTCGTTGCGCGCCCGGCGCCGGGACACCGCGTCGACGAGCAGCGACCGCAACGTGTCGATGCCGGCGCCGGTCCGGGCCGAGCAGGTGAGCAGCGGCGATCGGCGCAGGCCGTCCTGGTCCAGCAGGCGCCGGAGGTCTTCGGCGCACTCGGCGGCCGCGAACGGGTTCACCGTGTCGACCTGGTTGAGCACCACCACCGTGACCGACGCGTGGCCAGACAGGCGCCGCAGGTAGCGCTCGTGCAGCAGCTGGTCCGCGTACTTCTGCGGGTCGACCACCCACACCAGCAGGTCCACCAGCTCGACCAGCCGATCCACCTCGTGCCGGTGCTCCACCACTGTCGAGTCGTGGTCAGGCAGGTCGAGCAGCACCAAGCCCTCGAGCTCGTCGTCGGCCGCCGGCGACTCTCCCCGGTCGCGACCCCACGAATCTCCCGAGCCGTGCCGGAAGGAGGTCTGCCGACGCGGGACTCCGAGCCACTGCACCAGAGGAGCTGCGCCTTCCGAACCCCAGACGCTCGCGTATGCCCTCGACGTGGTCGGGCGGCGTACCCCGACCGGTGACAGATCTGCGCCGGCCAACACGTTGAACAGCGAAGACTTCCCGCTGCCGGTCGAGCCGGCCAGAGCCACGACCGTGTGCTCGCCGGAGAGCCGCAGCCGCTCCCCTGCCCGGCCGGAGACCGCCGTCGCTCGCTTGAGCGCGCCGAGCTCGGCGCGTCCCTCGAGCGCCTCGATCGCCTCATCCAGGGCGCTGAGCATCGCCGGGAGGTCGGACCGGCGGTGCCGGCCGCGAAGCCGAGGGCTCACCGGACGGCCTCGATGTCATGGACTGCTGCGCGCAGTGCCGCACCCGCCCCCTCGTGGACCGGCACGGCGCCCAGCCGCGAGGTGTACCTGTGGCGCTCGTCCTCGAGCAGACCGGCCACCCGTCGGCGCAGGTCCGCGCGCGCCTTCTCCGCAAGCGACCGAACCGCCTGGTCGCCCAGCGCCGCCTCGAGGATCTTCTGGCTCAGCGCCGACGCGCCGCCGGCCACCACCACCTCGCCGGCGACCAGGCCGCCGGTGTGGGCGAAGACCACGATCATGACGAGCACGCCCAGCCCGTTGACGCCGAAGGCGAGGTAGCGGGCGGTACGCCGCTTGCCATGGCCCTGGCTGCGCACGAGGTCCAGGACGTAGCCCTGCCACTCACGGACCGCCCGCTGCGTCGCTTCTGCCAGCGCCGGCGAGCTGCGCCGCAGGTCGTCGTCGCCGAGCAGGGCACGGCCGGCCGGGTCCTCCCGCCAGGATGTGCCGGCCTGCTCAGCTGCGTCGTCAGCCGCCGACAGCACCAGCGCCTCCACGCCCGTCTCGAGCGCCACGACGAGGTCAGCACCCGGCGCCGGCTTGCCCTTGACCGCGGCGGTCACCCGGTCACGAACCTTCCCGATCTTCGTCTCGAG
>DASVBQ010000146.1:0-2293 GCA_036375795.1 Actinomycetes bacterium | reverse complement strand
TCGACCACGACGTCGCCGCTGCGGTGCCGCACCGGGAGGAAGATCCGCAGCGGCTCGTCCACCAGCAGCCGGACCGTCGCGCTCGTCACGTGCTCCTTCGTCAGCTGTCGGCGCGAGGCCGGACGCCGACCTCCTCGAGGCGGCTCAGCATCTCGGCCGGGTCGGCGTAGACACGGTAGGCGCCGGCCCGCTCGAGCTCCTCCCGCCCGTAGCCGCCGGAGAGCAGACCGATGCCGAGGGCGCCGGCCCGCTGCGCCGCCAGCAGGTCCCACACGCTGTCGCCCACCACGAACGAGTCCTCCGGCCGGACGCCGAGCAGCTTCGCGGCGGCGAGGAACAGGTGCGGGTCCGGCTTGGCCCGCTCCACGAGGTCGCGGGTGACGACGGGCACGTCGTCGGGCAGGCCGAGCATGTCGATCGCCGTTCGCGCTGTCCGCCGGGCTCCGCTCGTCGCGATCGCGAACGGGATGCGGCGGTCGTGCAGGTGGTGCAGCAGCTCGCGGGCTCCGGGCAGCGGGACGACGCTGTCCGCACGCCGCAGGTACGCCTCCGCGTGCGCGTCCGAGAGGCGCTGCAGGGTGTCGGCGTCGAGGCCGACGCCTGTCTCGCGCTGCAACGCGTCGAGGAACAGCCCGCCGCTCATGCCGATCCGCCGGTGGATCCGCCACACCGACAGCGGGATGCCGACCTCGGCGAGGGCCTCCTGCCACGCGATGACGTGCTGGTAGACGGAGTCGACGAGGGTCCCGTCCAGGTCGAACAGCAGGGCCGGCTGCGGCACGTCGAGGTCGAGCAGTGCTCCCTCGGCCGGGACGGACACCGCGGCCTCTCAGCCGCCGGCCGCGAGCTCGCGGCCCCGGTCGCGTGCCGCCTCCAGCGCTGCGAGCATCGCGGCGCGCACCCCGTGCTTCTCCAGCTCGCGTATCGCGTTGATGGTCGTGCCGGCGGGCGAGGTGACGGCCTCGCGCAGGACCACCGGGTGCTCGCCGGAGTCGCGCAGCATCACGGCCGCACCGATCGCGGTCTGCACGATCAGGTCGTGGGCCACCTGTCGCGGCAGCCCGAGCAGGATGCCCGCGTCGGTCATGGCCTCGACGAGGTAGAAGAAGTACGCCGGGCCGCTGCCGGACAGCGCGGTCACCGCGTCCTGCTGCGACTCGGGCACCCGGATCGTGCGCCCCACCGGCCGGAAGATCGCCTCGGTCCTCTCGAGGTGCTCCTCCCCCGCGTGCGAGCCGGCCGAGATGGCGCTCATCGCCTCGTCGACGAGCACCGGCGTGTTGGACATCACGCGCACGACAGGCGTGCCCGCGGCCAGCCGTGCCTCGATGAAGGACGTCGTGATGCCTGCCGCGACCGAGACGACGAGCTTGCCGGCCGGCGTGTGCGGCGCCATCTCCTCGAGCAGCGCCGCCATGTCCTGCGGCTTCACGGTGAGGATCAGCGTCTCGGCCTCGACCACCGCCTCGGCCGTGGGGACGACCTGCACGCCGTACCGCTCGCGGAGCAGGTCGGCCCGTTCCTGGCGGCGGGCGGTGACGACGATCTCGCTGACGTGCACGCCGCCACGGAGCAAGCCGGAAAGCAGCGCCTCGCCCATCTTGCCGGTGCCCAGCACGGCGACTCGCTGCCCCATGGCTTATCCCTTCGTCGCCACCGAGCGTAGGAAGAACGCGAGGTTCGCGGGGCGCTCGGCCATCCTGCGGACGAGGTAGCCGTACCACTCGTCGCCGTACGGGACGTAGACCCGCATCCGCTGGCCCTGCCTGGCGAGGCGCTCCTGCTCGTGCGGACGGATGCCGTAGAGCATCTGGAACTCGTAGGTGTCCTTCGCGCGGCCGGTGCGGCGGGCGAGCTCCTCGGTGATCGCCACCAGCCGCGGGTCGTGGGTGGCCACCATCGGGTAGCCCTGGCCCTCCATCAGCACGCGCAGCGCTCGCACGTAGGCGCGGTCGACGTCGCGCGTGCCCTGGAACGCGACGGACTCCGGCTCCTTGTAGGCGCCCTTGCACCGCCGGACCCGCGACCCCTCGTACGCCAGGTCGCGGCAGTCGGCCTCGGTCCGGTGCAGGTAGGACTGCAGCACGGCACCCGTCTCAGGGAAGTCCGATCGCAGCTCGCGCAGGATGCCCAGCGTCGAGTCGGTGGTGGTGTGGTCCTCCATGTCGAGCGTGACCGTGGTGCCGGCGGCGCGGGCCGCCTCGCAGATCGCGTACGCATTCTCGAGCGCGATCTTCTCACCGTCGCCGGGCAGCGCCTGGCCGACCGCGGAGAGCTTGACCGACACCTCGGT
>DASVBQ010000145.1:0-3152 GCA_036375795.1 Actinomycetes bacterium | reverse complement strand
GCGAGAAGACGGTCATCGCCACCAAGCTGTACGGCTCGATGAGCGACTGGCCCAACGACACTTTCCTGTCCGCCCGCAACATCCGGCTGGCCTGCGACGCGTCACTGCGCCGGCTGCAGACCGACTGGATCGACCTCTACCAGATGCACCACGTGGACCGTGAGACCCCGTGGGACGAGATCTGGGAGGCCTTCGACACCCTCCGCCAGCAGGGCAAGGTGCTCTACTTCGGCTCGTCGAACCACGCCGGGTGGCACATCGCCAAGGGCATGGAGGCGGCGCGGCGGCGGCACTCGACCGGCCTGGTCAGCGAGCAGTCCATCTACAACCTCCTCACCCGCGACGTGGAGCTCGAGGTGTTGCCGGCCTGCGAAGCCTACGGCCTCGGTGTGCTCCCGTGGTCCCCGCTGCACGGCGGGCTGCTCGCCGGCGTGCTCCGGAAGGAGCGCGAAGGCGTCCGCCGCACCAAGGGCAGGGCCAAGGACGCGCTGGAGGAGAACCGCGACGCGATCGCGGCGTACGAGGACCTGTGCGATGAGCTGGACGAGGAGCCCGCCGACGTGGGCATCGCCTGGCTGCTTGCTCAGCCGGCGGTGACCGCGCCGATCATCGGACCGCGCACCACCGAGCAGCTCGACGGCTCGCTGCGCGCGCTGGAGATCACCCTCGACGAGAAGGTGCTGGCCCAGATCGACGAGATCTTCCCCGGCCCCGGGGGCACCGCTCCCGAGGCCTACGCCTGGTAGGTCACACCAGGGCGCCGACCAGCACCACGAGGACCAGCAAGGCCAGCGCGCCCAGCACGACGCGACGCCTCGTCCTCGGGTCCACGACGACCGACCCTACGACCGGCGGTCGAGCGACCAGGTCGCCATGTCGGCGTACGTCGGCGAGGGGCCGAGCTGCGAACGCACGAGGTGCACCGAGTCCGCGACCCACGGCGGGCCCTCGTAGTCTGCGAGCTCGGCCACCGCTGGCTCGGGGTCGGTGGTGCCGCGCATCCGTGCGACGGTCAGGTGCGGGCGGAATGGCCGGCGTTCGGTGGCGACCTCCCGGGCCAGCGCCTGCAGGCCCGCGACGTCGCCGACGATGCCGAGCCACACGGCTCGCCGGGCGAAGAAGCCGGCGCCGCGGAACGAGAGCTCCATCGCTGCCTTGCCACGTACCGCTCGGGTGATCCGGCCGCGGACGCCGTCGAGATCGTCGTCGGCGACCTCGCCGTAGAACGCCAGCGTCAGGTGCCACCGGTGCGCGGGCACCCACCGCAGCTCCGGGTGCCGGGCCCGCACCCGCGCGACCGCGGAGTCGGCGTGGTCGATGACCGCCGCCGGGGGCGAGAGGGCGACGAAGAGCCTCACGCCGTGAAGCGCTGCGGGTCGAAGAGGGACAGGTCGTACCCCGTGGTGCCGTCGACCACCAGGTCGGCCAGCACCTCTCCGACGACGGGCGTGAACTTGAAGCCGTGCCCGGAGAAGCCGCAGGCGAGGAGGACCCGGCCGGCGTCGGGGTGGGCACCGATGACGAAGTGCTCGTCCGGGGTGAGCGTGTACCAGCACGGCGCGGCACGGACGGGCCGGCAGCCGAGGCGGGGCAGCAGCAGCGCCAGGGTGTCCGCGACCTCGGCCGGCGCCCACGAGTCGGCCGGCCGGGACGCCGAGAAGTGCACCGCCGCCTTGATGGCGCCGCCCGCGAGCACCGGGGTGCCGTAGAGCGAGGTGCCGTCCGCGAGGTCCCAGATCCACACCGGCAGCCGCCCGGGTGCGAACTCGTCCGGCGCCTTGGGGGCGAACCAGTGCTGCACCCGGCGCTCGACCGCGAGCGGCAGGTCCAGGCCGCCGAGCAGGTCGGGTGCCCACCGCCCGGGCGCGAGCACCAGCGCGCCCGCATCGTGCGTGCCGCGCGTCGTCGTCACCCGAACCCCGTCGCCTCGGACGGCCCAGCCGGTCACCGCCTCGTCGTGGCGGAGCTCGGCGCCGGCGCGGGCGGCTTCCCGCAGGTGGGCGCGCACGGCGGCCTCCGGGCCGACCACACCCGCGTGCGGCTCGTACAGCCCCAGCGTCCCGTCGGGCGGGCTCATGGCCGGGAACCGCCGGGCCACCTCGGCCGCGTCGAGGACCTCGTGGTCGAGCCCCCACTCCTCGGCCGTCGCGACGCTCCCGGCCAGGACGCGCGTGCCGGGCGCGCCGAGAAACAGTCCGCCCATGGTGCGCAGGACCGGCGCCCCGTCGTCGTGGCTCAGCCCGGCCCACAGCTCATAGGTGCGACGCAGCAGCGGGACGTAGGCCGCACCCTCGAAGTAGACCTGCCGCACGATCCGCGACTCGCCGTGGCTCGACCCCTCGTCGTGCGCACCGGGGCGCGGGTCGAGCCCGAGCACCTGCAGCCCGCGCCGGGCCAGGTGGTAGGCCGCGGAGCTGCCGAAGCCGCCGAGCCCGGCGACCACGACGTCGTACGTCGGCACGTCGCCCTACTGCGTGACCACGCGCAGCCGCTCGCGGAAGGCGCGCAGCAGGTCCATGTCACCTTCCCGGGTGACCGCGCTGTCGGGGCGGCGGCCCCAGAGCCACAGAAGCAGCTCGGACGGCTCGCCGCTGACGACCGCATCCGCGGCGCCCGGCTGGCGGGACAGCTGCGCCTCGTCGGCGCTCAGCGTGGTCCGCCAGATGTGATCACCGGTCCGGACGGCGACGGTGCCACGGCCCGGTCCGTCGGGCCCGACGTCCTCGTTCTGGTAGCTGAGGAACCAGTCGAGCACCTCGTCGATGCCGTCGACGGCGAGCTCGTGGTCGATCGGGGTGACGGCGTCGAAGCCGCTCTCGACGTCGACGCGGTGCACCGCGGTCTCCTGCGCCATCCTGCGGTACCAGAAGGCGACCGTCTGGTGGTCCTCGTGCCAGGTGTAGCACGGCGTGTCCGGGCCACGGCTGGTCAGCTCGCCCAGCAGCTCGTCGCGCCGCTCACGGAACCACGCGACGGCGTCCTCCCCCTCGGCCGGCCCGTGGTTCCAGTCGTCCGTGCTCTGCGGCCCCTCCGGCAGGCGCATGCAGGCGACCTTGTGGGAGTACACCTCGCCGGTGTGCAGCAGCGCCTCCCCGACCGTCCAGCCCGGGCACGCGGGCACGGCGGCATCGAGACCGTGCGAGGCGAGCTCG
>DASVBQ010000133.1:0-3594 GCA_036375795.1 Actinomycetes bacterium | reverse complement strand
CGCGGCGCCCGAGCCGATGCGGCTGATCCTCAACTGGGGCCGCCGCTACAGCCTGTGGGTCTTCAACTTCGGGCTGGCCTGCTGCGCGATCGAGTTCATCGCCTCGTCGATGGCGCGCCACGACTTCATCCGGCTCGGCGTGATCCCGTTCGCGCCCGGCCCGCGCCAGGCCGACCTGATGATCGTCAGCGGCACGGTGAGCGACAAGATGGCGCCGGCCGTGAAGCGGCTCTACGAGCAGATGCCGGAGCCGAAGTACGTCATCTCGTTCGGCGCCTGCTCCAACTCCGGCGGGCCGTACTGGGACTCCTACTGCGTCACGAAGGGCGTCGACCAGATCGTCCCGGTCGACGTCTACGTGCCCGGCTGCCCACCCCGCCCGGAGGCACTGCTGCAGGGCATCCTCAAGCTCCAGGAGAAGATCGCCGCCGAGTCGCTCGCCGACCGCTACCACGCCCGCGCGCCGCGCGGCCCGATCACCTCGATCCCGGTCGGCGACCGGTGACCGACCCCGACGCCACGCAGGACAGCGCCGCGGCGCGCCTGGCCGGCCGGTACGCCGGACGGGCGGCTGTCGAGTCGGCCTATGGGCAGGACACCGTCGACGTGCCACCCGAGTCCTGGGTCGACGCGCTGACCGCGGCGCGCGACGAGCTCGGGTTCACCTACTTCGACTGGCTCACCGCGGTCGACCAGGTCGACGCCGCGGAGGACCCGGGGTTCGACGTCGTCGCGCACGTCTGGTCGGTGGACCGGCGCGAGCACCTTCTGCTGCGCACCCGGGTGTCGGCCGCGGCGCCGGTGCTCGGGACCGCGACCGGGGTCTTCGCCGGGGCGTCGTGGCACGAGCGCGAGACGTTCGAGATGTTCGGCGTGGAGTTCGACGGTCACCCGCACCTCGTGCCGCTGCTGCTGCCCGACGGCTTCGAGGGGCACCCGCTGCGCAAAGACTTCGTGCTCGCCGCGCGCGCGGCCAAGTCCTGGCCGGGAGCGAAGGAGCCCGGCGAGTCCGACGCCGATGTGCACGCGTCGCCCAGCCGGCGCAAGACCCGGCCCCCCGGCGTGCCCGACCCCGAGGTGTGGGGTCCGCGCCCGGACCGCCCCACCATCGCCCTGGAGCCCGAGCCCGAGCCCGAGCCCGAGCTCGAGCCGAGTGCCGAGCCGAGAGCCGAGCCGGAGCCGTGACCGAGGTCCTCGAGGTCGTGCTGCGCATCGTGCTGGTGCTCGGCGCCTTCCTCGTGCTCCCGCTCCTGGTCGGCCAGACCGAGCACAAGGCGATGGCCCATATGCAGAGCCGGCTCGGCCCGATGTACGCCGGTGGGTTCCACGGGTGGGCCCAGCTCGTCGCCGACGGCGTGAAGTTCGCGCAGAAGGAGGACGTCGTCCCCGCGGCGGCGGACCGCGCGGTCTTCAAGCTCGCGCCGGCGGTCGCGATGATCCCGTACCTCGTCGTGCTCGTCGCCATCCCGGTCGGCCCGGGGTGGGTCGGCCACGACCTCGACGCCGGGCTGTTCTTCGTGCTCGCCGTCATGGGCGTCGGTGTGCTCGGCGCGCTGATGGCGGGGTGGGCCAGCGCGAACAAGTTCTCGCTGCTCGGTGGCCTCCGGACGGCGGCACAGCTGACGGCCTACGAGCTGCCGTTCATCCTCGCCGCGGCCTCGGTGGCGATGGCCGCCGGGACGCTCTCGCTGCCCGGCATCGTCGAGGCCTGGGAGCCCTGGTGGCTGCTCTGGCAGCTGCCCGGAGCGGTCGTGTTCTTCGTGGCCGGACTGGCCGAGCTGCAGCGGCCGCCATTCGACATGCCCGTCGCCGACTCCGAGATAATCTTCGGCGCCTTCACGGAGTACACCGGGCTGCGCTTCGCATTCTTCCTGCTCGCGGAGTACGCCGGGATCGTCGTGCTCTGTGCCCTCACCACCGTGCTGTTCCTGGGCGGCTGGAGAGGTCCGTTCGACGACGTGCTCGGTGTCGTGTGGACGTTGCTCAAGACGCTGGCGCTGGCGTTCGTCGTGATCTGGCTGCGGGTGTCCTACCCGCGGCTGCGCGAGGACCAGCTGCAGCGGCTCGCCTGGCAGGGCCTGGTGCCGGTGGCGCTCGGCCAGCTCGCGCTCACTGGAGTGGTGGCGGTGATGGTGTCGTGAAGGTGCCTGGTGCGGGGCTGGCGAAGGGGCTGGCGGTCACGCTGCGGACGATGGGGCGTCGCTCGGTCACGGCGCAGTACCCCGACGTCAAGCCGGAGCTGCCGCCGCGGAGCCGGGGCGTCATCGCGCTGCTCGAGGAGAACTGCACGGTCTGCATGCTGTGCGCGCGCGAGTGCCCCGACTGGTGCATCTACATCGACTCGCACAAGGAGACGATCCCCGCACCGCCGGGCGGCCGGGAGCGGCAGCGCAACGTGCTCGACCGCTTCGACATCGACTTCTCCCTGTGCATGTACTGCGGGATCTGCATCGAGGTCTGCCCCTTCGACGCGCTGTTCTGGTCGCCGGAGTTCGAGTACGCCGAGCTCGACATCCGCGACCTGACGCACGGCAAGGACCGGCTCGGCCAGTGGATGCCGACCGTCCCGCCGCCGCCGGCGCACGACGAGCACGGGGTACGCCCGAAGGAGCTCGACGCGGCGCACAAGGCGGTGGACAAGGCGGTTGAGCCGTGACGCTGGTCGAAGTGCTCTTCGGGCTCCTCGGCGTCGCCGCCGTGGGCTCGGGGCTGCTCGTCGTCACGACCCGTCAGCTCGTGCACGCCGCGCTGTGGCTGGTGGTCTGCCTCGGGGCGGTGGCCGGCTGCTACCTGCTGCTGTCGGCGGAGTTCGTCGCCTGGGTCCAGGTGCTCATCTACGTCGGCGCGGTCGTCGTGCTGCTGCTGTTCGGCCTGATGCTGACCCGCGCCCCGATCGGCGCGTCCGGCGACCTCGACGCCCCGCCGGTGCAGCGGGCGGTGGCTGCGGTCGTGGCGCTCGGGCTGGCCGCGATCCTCGTCGTGGCGAGCGTGGACGCCTTCCGTGGCGAGGACATCGTGCTCGGCGACGACGACGTCGGCGGGTCGTCCACGGCGGCGGGCGACGCAATCTTCCGCAGCTGGGTGCTGCCGTTCGAGGTGCTGTCCGTGCTGCTGCTGGCGGCCCTCGTGGGGGCGATCGTGCTGTCCCGGCGCGAGATCGGCGCAGAGCCCGAGGGCGGGCGCAGATGCCGCTGCTGATGCCGGTCGTGCTCGCCGGCCTGCTGTTCTGCATCGGCGTCTACGGCGTCCTCGCGCGGCGCAACGCGATCCTGGTCCTGATGTCCGTCGAGCTGATGCTCAACGCCGTCAACATCAACCTCGTCGCCTTCGACGTGTGGCTGCGCGACGAGCTGCTCGCGGGCCAGGTCTTCACCCTGTTCGTCATCACCGTCGCGGCGGCCGAGGTCGGGCTGGGCCTGGCGATCGTGCTGCTCGTCTTCCGCAACCGGGAGACGTCGCTGCTCGACGAGCTGGACGAGCTCGCCGAGGAACAGGACTCCGCGGCGTGACACCGGTCTACGTCGCGGTCGTCGCGCCCTTCGTCGCCGCCCTCGTCGGGCTCGCCATCGGCCGTCGCAGGCCGGACGCCGTGGC
>DASVBQ010000129.1:0-4470 GCA_036375795.1 Actinomycetes bacterium | reverse complement strand
GTGCACCTCGCGGACGTCGCCCGCCTCGACGACCAGGCCGACCTGGGTGCGCGTCTTGCAGCGGATGAGGTGGTGGTGCACCGCGCTGGTGAGCAGCAGGGACGGGATCGGCGCCAGCTCGGCGTCGGAGTCGCGGTCGGTCAGGACGACGAAGCGGGCGCCGGCCTCGACGGCCGACGTCACCTCGTCGAAGATCTCCTCGAGCCGATCGCGCAGGGCGTCCCCACCTCCGGCGACGCGGTACAGCCCCCTGATCTTCGCCGCCGCGAACCCGGGCAGGTCGCCGTCCCGGTTGATGTGCAGGATCTTCGCCAGCTCGTCGTTGTCGATGACCGGGAAGTCCAGGACGACCTGGCGGCAGTGCGCTGGGGTCGCGGTCAGCAGGTTCTGGTCCGGCCCGATCGCGGTGCCCAGGCTGGTCACCAGCTCCTCGCGGATGGCGTCCAGCGGCGGGTTGGTGACCTGCGCGAACAGCTGGCTGAAGTAGTCGAACAGCAGCCGTGGACGCTGCGAGAGCACGGCCACGGGGGTGTCGGTGCCCATGGAGCCGATCGGCTCGGCCCCGGCCTTGGCCATCGGCGAGAGCAGGACCCGCAGCTCCTCCTCGGTGTAGCCGAACGTCTGCTGGCGCCGGGTGACGCTGGCGTGCGTGTGCACGACGTGCTCGCGCTCGGGCAGGTCGGACAGGTGGATCTGCCCGGCGTGCAGCCACTCGTCGTACGGCGCCTCGGCGGCCAGCTCGGCCTTGATCTCGGCGTCGTCGACGATGCGGCCGCGGTCGGTGTCGACGAGGAACATCCGCCCCGGCTGCAGGCGGCCCTTGCGCACCACGGTCGACGGGTCGAGGTCGAGCACGCCGACCTCGCTGGCGAGCACGACGAGCCCGTCCTCGGTGACCCAGTACCGGCTGGGCCGCAGACCGTTGCGGTCGAGGACGGCGCCGATGAGGCTGCCGTCGGTGAAGGTGATGCTGGCCGGGCCGTCCCACGGCTCCATGAGGGCGGCGTGGAACTCGTAGAACGCCCGCCGGGACGGGTCAATCTCGGTGTGGTTCTCCCACGCCTCCGGGATCATCATCAGCACCGCGTGGGGCAGGCTGCGGCCGGCCAGGTGCAGCAGCTCGAGCACCTCGTCGAAGGACGCCGAGTCGCTCGCGCCGGGCGTGCAGATCGGCAGGATGCGCCCGATGTCGCCGGGGATCAGGTCGCTGGCGAGCTGGCTCTCGCGGGCGGCCATCCAGTTGCGGTTGCCCTTGACCGTGTTGATCTCCCCGTTGTGCGCGATCAGCCGGTACGGGTGGGCCAGCGGCCAGCTCGGGAACGTGTTGGTGGAGAACCGGGAGTGCACGAGCGCCAGCTCGGTGATGTACCGCCGGTCGGACAGGTCGGGGAAGAACGGCTCGAGCTGGGCGGTCGTGAGCATGCCCTTGTAGACCAGCGTGCGCCCGGACAGCGACGGGAAGTAGACGCCGGTCTCCCGCTCGGCCCGCTTGCGCAGGCAGAAGGCCATCCGCTCCAGCGCCATCCCGAACACCCGACCGCCGGCCGCTGTCACGAACAGCTGGCGGAACCGCGGCATCACGCTGCGGGCCGTCGTGCCCAGCAGTGCCGGTGCGGTGGGGACGTCGCGCCAGCCGAGGACGTGCAGCCCCTCCTCAGCGGCGATCGCCTCGATCGCCGACCGGGCCGCGGCCTCCGCCGCGTCGTCGTCGGGCAGGAACGCGGTGCCCACCGCGTAAGCGCCCTTGTCGGGCAGCGGGAACGGCGCGGTCTCGCGCAGGAAGGCGTCGGGGACCTGGGTCAGGATGCCGGCGCCGTCACCCGAGTCGGGCTCCGCCCCGGACGCGCCGCGGTGATCCAGGTTGCGCAACGCGGTGAGCGCCTGGTCGACGATGTCGTGGGTCGCGACGCCGGACAGCGTGGCGACGAACGCGACGCCGCACGCGTCGTGCTCGTGCGCGCCGTCGTAGAGGCCCTGCGGGTCGGGGTGGCGGTGCAGCGGGGTGGCGAAGGGCTGCGGTGCGGGCACGCCGGCCGTCCTTCCTCGTCGATCGAGCCTGTCGGCTCCGGTCGACCGAGGGACAGCGCTGGCCCTGCGGTTACAGCGCAGAACTGTACCGCCGCACCCCCGTCACGCCGCGAAACCTGTCCGTAACGCGGACGGCGCGTCAGCCGAGCCCGATGCCGACGAGGGCACCGAAGCCGTACGTCACCGCCGCCGCGACCGCCCCCACGAGGACCTGCCGGAGGCCGCCGTACCACCACGGCCGCGGCGTCAGCCGGGTCACGAACGCCCCGGCGAGGAACAGTCCGGCGAGCGTCAGCACGAGCGCCGGGCCCATCGCCGTGGCGCCGAAGAGGTACGGCAGCACCGGCAGCAGCGCGCCGAGAGCGAACGAGATGAACGAGGACACGGCCGCGAGCGTGGCCGAGGGCAGCGACCTGATGTCGATCCCGAGCTCCTCACGCACGTGCACGTCGAGCAGCTGCTCCGGGTCCCGGGACAGCTGGCGGGCCACCTCGTCCGCGAGGGCGGGCTCGAGCCCCCTCGCGACGTACATCTGGGCGAGCTCGGCGTGCTCGGCGTGCGGGTTGCGCTCGAGCTCGCGACGCTCCGTCTCGATCTCGGCGAGCGCCTGCTCGGCCTGCGAGCGGACCGAGATGTACTCTCCGGCGGCCATCGAGAACGCGCCGGCGGCGAGCCCGGCGAGCCCGGCCAGCAGCACCGCCTGGCTGTCGTCGGTGCCGCCCGTCACGCCGGCGATCAGTGCGAAGTTGGACACCAGCCCGTCCGACGCGCCGAACACCGCCGGACGCAGCCAGCCGCCGGTCACGTCGGAGTGCTCGTGCTGGATGCGCTCGATCTCGCGCGCCGCGCTCTCCTGGGCGTCCGTCACGCCGGGACCTCTTCCTGCTTGTCGGGAGTACGTCGGGCCGCGAGCTCCTCGGGGGTCTCCCGGCCGGGCCGGAGCCGGGCCGAGACGACGATGTAGGTCACCGCGCCGGCGAGCACCAGCAGGCTGACCCAGTTGTTGACCCGCATGCCGAGCACGTCGTTGGCCGGGTCGATGCGCAGCGCCTCGATCCAGAACCGCCCGACGGTGTAGGCCGCGACGTACAGCGCGAAGGCCCGTCCGTGCCCGAGCCGGAACCGTCGGTCGGCCCAGATGACGAGGGCGGCGACGCCGACGTTCCAGAGCAGCTCGTACAGGAACGTCGGGTGGTAGTAGCCGGGCTCCCGGGAGCCGTCGTCGCGGGTGATGTGCAGCGCCCACGGGAGATCGGTGGCCCGGCCGTAGAGCTCCTGGTTGAACCAGTTGCCGAGCCGGCCGACCGCCTGGGCCAGCACGATGCCGGGCGCGAGCGCGTCGGCGAAGGCCGGCAGCGGGATGCCGCGCCGGCGGCAGCCGATCCAGGCGCCGATGCCGCCCAGGGTGATCGCGCCCCAGATGCCGAGGCCGCCCTGCCAGATGTAGAGCGCCGTGACCGGCTCGCCGCCCTCGCCGAAGTACGCCTGCGGCGACGACACGACGTGGTAGATCCGTCCGCCGATGATGCCGAACGGCACCATCCAGGTCGCGATCTCGGTCACGTCGCCCGGTCGTCCGCCGCGGGCCACCCACCGGCGCTCGCCGAGCCAGATGGCCAGCACGATGCCGGCGATGATGCTCAGCGCGTACGCCCGGACCGGCAGCGGTCCGAGGTGCCAGACGCCCTCTGCCGGGCTGGGGATCGACGCGAGAGTCATGCCGTCCCTCAGGCTAGCCGGGCCAGGCGCGCGAGGTCCGCGCGCAGGTCGGCCACCGAGGTGTCCGCCGACCACACGAGGCGGGCCCGCCCGTCGACGAACGCGGTCGTGTAGGTCCCGTGCTGGACCTCGTAGCCGCCGGTCGAGCCGTCCGGGCGCTCGTAGCTCACGTGCAGCGCCTGCGCCGCCTGCTCGACCGTCTCCACGGGGGCGACGAGCCCGTCGTACGACGGGTCGAACCGGTCGAGGTACTCCCGGACCACGTCCGGGGTGTCCCGCGCCGGGTCCGTGGTGACGAACAGCAGCCGGGTGGCGGCCCGAACCTTCGGGGTCGAGCCGCGCAGCGCCGAGGCGATGTTGGCCAGCACCACGTTGCAGATGTCCGGGCAGTGGGTGTAGCCGAAGAAGACCAGCGTCACCGCGTCGCCGGCGGCCTTGGCGGGCACGACGGGGTCGCCGGAGGTGTCGGTGAACTGCTGGTCGGGGAGCGGGTAGCCGGTCGTCACGGGGGTGCCGTGCCAGCCCGCCGTGCCGTTCGCGCGGACCCCTGCCGACTGGTCGGACCCGCTCGCGCACCCGGCGAGGAGCAGGAGGGCCGCGACCACGCCGGCGAGCCGCCGGGGCATCACCGCCGCCCTCGGCGCACGCCGGCGGCGAGCTCGGCCGCGAGGGCCTCGACCGCCCGGCAGCCGTTCTCCGGCGACCCGGCGTCGAGCAGGGCAC
>DASVBQ010000125.1:0-7745 GCA_036375795.1 Actinomycetes bacterium | reverse complement strand
CACGATCATGTTCTGACCCGCGGGACGCGCGCGGGAGCGCCGTTCCCGGGCTCCGGAGCGGCAGGGCGAAACTGGTGTGCGGCGCCGCGAGGCCGCTGGGTAGCCTTGCGCACATGATCATGCGGATGTCGACCCTGTTCGTGCGGACCCTCCGCGAGGACCCCACCGACGCCGAGGTGCCCTCACACCGCCTGCTCGTGCGCGCCGGGTACGTGCGCCGGGCGGCCCCCGGCGGCTTCACGTGGCTGCCGCTCGGCTGGCTCGTGTACCGCAACATCGAGCGGGTGGTCCGCGAGGAGATGGACCGGATCGGCGCGCAGGAGGTGCACTTCCCGGCGCTGCTGCCCAAGGAGCCGTACGAGGTCACCAACCGCTGGAACGACTACGGCGACGACATCTTCCGGCTGCGGGACCGCAAGGGCTCCGACTTCCTGCTCGGTCCGACGCACGAGGAGATGTTCACGCTGCTCGTGAAGGACCTGTACTCCTCGTACAAGGACCTGCCACTGTGGATCTACCAGATCCAGACCAAGTTCCGCGACGAGCCGAGGCCGCGCGCCGGGCTGCTGCGCGGCCGTGAGTTCGTCATGAAGGACTCGTACTCCTTCGACGTCGACGACACCGGCCTCGACGCGTCGTACGCGGCGCACCGCGAGGCGTACGTCCGCACGTTCGACCGCCTCGGCCTCGACTACGTCATCGTCTCCGCCCTGTCCGGGGCGATGGGCGGGTCGCGCAGCGAGGAGTTCCTCACGCCCAGCCCGGTGGGAGAGGACACCTACGTCCGGTGCAGCCGGTGCGACTACGCGGCCAACGTGGAGGCGCTCGTCACCCGGGCACCTGACCCGGTCGACCCTGCGGGCGTGCCGGCGGCGCATGCCGAGGACACCCCCGACACCCCGACGATCGAGACGTTGGTCGCGCTGGCCAACAGCCGCGACGACCTCCGTCGCCCCGACCGCGACTGGACCGCGACCGACACCCTGAAGAACGTCGTGGTCAAGCTCGTCGCGCCCGACGGCAAGTTCGAGCCGCTCGCGGTGGGCCTGCCCGGCGACCGCGAGGTCGACGTCCGGCGGCTCGACGCAGTCGTTGCGCCGATGGTGGTCGAGCCGTTCACCGACGAGGACTTCGCCCAGCACCCCGGGCTGGTCCGCGGGTACATCGGCCCGGCCGCCCTGGGCGCCGACAAGCCGGCCGGGGTCCGCTACCTCCTGGACCCCCGGGTCGTCCCGGGCAGCCGCTGGATCACCGGCGCGAACGAGCCGGGCCGGCACGTCTTCGACCTCGTCGCCGGTCGCGACTTCGCCGCCGACGGCACGATCGAGGCCGCGGACGTTCGCGAGGGCGACCCGTGCCCGCGCTGCGACGACGGCACCCTGACGATGGCGCGCGGCATCGAGATGGGCCACATCTTCCAGCTCGGCCGCAAGTACGCCGAAGCCCTCGACCTCAAGGTGCTGGACGAGCACGGCAAGCAGGTCGTGGTCACCATGGGGTCGTACGGCATCGGCGTCTCGCGGGCCGTGGCAGCGATCGCCGAGTCGACGCACGACGAGCTGGGGCTGTGCTGGCCCCGGGAGGTCGCGCCCGCAGACGTGCACCTGGTCGCGACCGGCAAGGACGCCACGGTGTTCGACGCGGCCCAGGCCCTCGCCGACTCGCTGGTCGCCGACGGGCTCACCGTGCTCTACGACGACCGCCGCGGCGTCTCGCCGGGCGTGAAGTTCAAGGACGCGGAGCTGCTCGGCATGCCGACGGTGGTCGTGGTCGGCAAGGGGCTGGCCGACGGGACGGTCGAGGTTCGCGACCGGCGCAGCGGCGAGCGCGAGGACGTCCCGGTCGCGGACGCCGCGGCCCACGTCCTGCGCGCCGTGCGGCCGTGACGGGCTCGGTCGAGGCGGTCATCTTCGACTGGGGCGGCACGCTCACGCCCTGGCACACGATCGATCTGCGCGAGCAGTGGCGGCACTACTCCGAGGTCTACGACCCGGAGCGGGCAGACGAGCTGTCCGCCCTGATCCTCTCGGCCGAGGACGACGCCTGGCGGGCCGGTCGCGAGCACCACCGGTCGGCGACACTGGACGAGATCTTCGAGTCGGTCGGCGTGGACACCGCCGACGACCGCCACGTCCGGGCGCTGGCGGCGTACCACGCCTTCTGGGAGCCGCACACGCACACCGACCCGGACGTGCCGGACCTGTTCGTCGGGCTCAGGGAGCGCGGCATCCGCGTCGGCGTGCTGTCCAACACGCTGTGGACGCGGGAGTACCACGAGCGCGTGTTCCACCGCGACGGAGTCCTCGAGCTCATCGACGGCGCCGTCTACTCCAGCGAGATCCCCTACACCAAGCCGCACCCGCAGGCCTTCCGGGCGGCGATGGGCGCCGTCGGCGTCGACGACCCCGGGCGCGTGGTGTTCGTCGGCGACCGACCCTTCGACGACATCCACGGCGCCAAGGACGTCGGCATGCGCGCCGTCCTGGTGCCGCACAGTGCGATCCCCGACAACCAGAAGGGCCACGTGGAGGGCGACCCGGACGCGGTGGTCGACCGGTTGGCCGACCTGCTCGCGGTGATCGACGCCTGGAACGCCTGACCGGTGCCCGAGCTCGGTGACGTCATGCTGCTCTGCCTGGCGGCCGGGCTGGCCGGCTGGTTCGACGCCGTCTCCGGCGGTGGTGGGCTCATCCAGCTCCCGGCGCTGCTCGTCCTGCTGCCCGGTGCCAGCCCGGCGCAGGTGCTGGCGACGAACAAGCTCTCCGGCATCTGCGGTACGTCGGTGGCTGCGGTCACGTACAACCGCCGGGTGCGGCCCGACCTGCGCACTGCACTGCCGATGGCGGGCATCGCGCTGGTGGGCGCCGCGCTCGGGGCGTTGTGCGCGTCGCTGCTGCCGGCCGACGTGTTCCGCCCCCTGGTGCTGGTGCTGCTGGTGGCCGTCGCCGGGTACGTCTGGCGGCACCCGACCGTGGGCGAGGTTCAGTCGCTGCGCTTCACCGGCCGCAAGCACCACGTCATGGCCGGGCTGGGCGGGTTCGGCATCGGCTTCTACGACGGCATCTTCGGGCCGGGAACCGGCACGTTTCTCGTCTTCCTCTTCGTGAGCCTGCTCGGCTACTCGTTCCTGCAGGCGTCCGCCAAGGCGCGGATCGTCAACCTCGCCACCAACCTCGGCGCGCTGCTGGTCTTCATCCCGCAGGGCGCGCCGATGTGGGGCCTCGGCCTGCTGATGGGCCTGACCAACGTCGTCGGCGGCTGGTTGGGCGCGCACACGGCGATCCGTCGGGGCAGCCGCTTCGTGCGGGCCGTGTTCCTCGTGGTGGTCGCGGCGCTCGTGCTGCGCCTGGCGTACGACGTGGTGACGTGACGACGTTCCCGTTGCCGGCGAACCTCGCGGAGAGCGCGGCGCGCGACCGGCACGACCGGCGCCGCCAGTGGGTCGCCCGGTTGCCCCGCATCGTCGCCGACCTGGCGTCGCGGTGGGAGCTCGAGCTGGAGCGGCCGTTCCAACCCGGCGGCGAGACCTCGTGGACCGCACCCGCCACCGACTCGGCGGGCCGCGACCTGGTGCTCAAGGTCGGCTGGACGCACGACGAGGCCCTGCACGAGCCGGACGGCCTGCGTCTCTGGGCAGGCCGTGGCGCGGTCCTCCTCCACGACGCCTGGGTGGAGGGTGACACCAGCGCGCTGCTGCTGGAGCGGGCCCGACCCGGGGCGGAGCTCGGCCAGACGCTGCCGGAGCAGGAGCAGGACCTCGTCATCGCGAACCTCCTGCAGCGGATGTGGGTGCCGCCCCCGGACGGGCACCCGTTCCGGCCGCTCGCGCAGATGTGCGCGAGCTGGGCGGACGAGGCCGAGGAGACGCCCACCCCGGGAGTCGACCCCGGTCTGGTCCGCGCGGGCCTCGAGCTCTTCCGTGCGCTGCCGGGCGACTCGGAGCGCGAGGTGGTGCTGCTGACCGACCTGCACGGCGGCAACGTGCTCTCGGCACAGCGGGAACCATGGCTGGTCATCGACGTGAAGCCGTACGTCGGCGACCCGGCCTACGACCCGCTGCAGCACCTCTACAACTGCCAGCAGCGGCTCGCCGCCGACCCGTTCGGGCTGGCGGCCCGGATGTCGGACCTGTGCGGGGTCGACCGAGAGCGCTTCCGGCTCTGGCTCTTCGCCCGCTGCGTCGTCGAGTCGGCCTGGAACGACCCGGAGCCCGCTGCCCTCCTGGTGCAGGTGGCGGCTGCCCTGCGGCCCTGAGCGCCGGCCGCCGCACCCAGTCCGGCGGCGGAGTGCTTCAGGCTCCGGCGGGGACCCGGTCGTGTAGACGGTCGCTGAACTCGACGTCGTAGGGCAGGGACCGCAGCTCCTCGGGGGAGGCTTCGATGCCCTGAACGCGCAGGAGCTCGCAGAGCCACTCCCAGGGGTGGTCCTCGCCGGTGTCCTCTGCATCGTCTGGCAGGACGGTCGTGCGCACGTCGGCCTCCAGGCTCTCGAGCGTCAGGTACTGCCAGGGGTCGGCCCCGGCGCTGAGCGTGAACCCCCGCTCGCCGTGCAACCGGATGCGACGCCCATCGGCCAAGACCGCGAACTCCTCCACCCGGAAGGAGATCCCGCCTGGAGACAGGGCCGGCGTCGCGCGGGCAGGGACGAACCTGCCCGGCCGCGGACCGGCAGCACCGTCGGCGGCCTCCTGCCCGTCATCACCGGCCGCTGCCTCGTCGAGGAGCCGCCGGCGGGCCTCGTCCTCGGTCTCGATATCGCACCACGCGCCCAGGCGGACCACCGGAGTACCCACGGTCGGACCGTAGCGCCGATCCCGCAGGGCCTTGTGCCCGCTCAGCCGGAGCGCTCGGCCAGGCCGGGGAACGGCACGCTGCCCCGTCGCCAGAGCGCCGCCGCCACGGCCGCGTCGCGGAGACCGTCGGCCGCCAGGTCGCGCAGGTCCCCGTCCAGCGAAAGCACCGCATCCGCCCACACGGCCGCGAGCCGCTCCTCGAGCAGGGTCGTGAGGACAACCGCGTCCGCTGCCGACTCGACCGGGCTCGGCAGGGCGTACGACGCAGCCGAAGGCTCGGGGGTCGCGCCGCGGTCGCTGACGAGCCCGGCGAGCTCGTCGCGCCGGCCCCGGTGCTCGTTCCAGCGGCGCTGCGCCCGTCGGCGGTCCGCGCCGCGCAGCGAGGCGCCGGCCACGCCGTACCCGTAGACCACAGCGTGCTCGGCGGCGAGCACCTCCTGCAGCGCCTGGACCTCTCGGCGGCGGTTCACGCGTCCTGCTCCAGCAGTGCCACGTGCGCCGCGCCGCAGGCCGAGATGGAGGCCAGCAGCCGGGCCAGTGCCGGCGTTGCCCGGCGTGCCTGTCTTGCACGCCGGCGCGATGCGGCGCGCTCGGCGGTCACGAGTGCAGCGCGTGCCTGGACGAGGGTGTCGGGCACCGCCGGTGCCGGCGCAGCCGACGGCGCGGGCGTCGTCGCGGTGGCCGGACGGCGCGCACCGGGCCCGAGCAGCGCCAGCACGTGAGCGTCATGCTCAGCGGCCAGCGTGGCGAGCTCGGGCCGCGCCTCGGGGAACCGACCGAGCACCGCCGCGTACAGCAGGCTCAGGGAGGACACCTCGGCGGCGATGCGCGCCCGCACCCGCACCTCGGGCGGGACCGTGGCCCGGGGTTCGGGCTGGTCCGCCGGCAGGCAGCCGGCCAGGGCGAGCACGGCTCCGCCGACCAGCACGTCGCGCCGGGTCGGCCCGGCCGGCGCGGGGCGGGACATGCCGCGATGATCGCACGTGCGGCGAGCGCTATCGTCGGGGTGCGCGGGACGCGGTCGATCCGGCCGCCGCGCCGCACGACCCGACAACAGCAGAGCAGGGAGGTCCGACGTGGGCAGGGGTTCGGACCGGGATGCTCTGATCGGCCTGCTCGCGCCCGTCGTCGAGGCGCGCGGGCTCGATCTCGAGGACGTCGTCGTCACGCCGGCCGGCAAGCGCCGGCTGCTGCGCGTGGTCGTCGACCAGGACGGCGGCGTCGGGCTCGACACGGTCGCCGAGGTGAGCACCGCCGTGTCGCAGGCGCTCGACGACAGCGACGCGATGGGCGGGTCGCCGTACGTGCTCGAGGTCACCTCACCCGGCGTCGAGCGCCCGCTGACCGAGCCCCGGCACTGGCGACGCGCCGCCGGCCGGCTGGTGAAGGTCACGCTGGCTGGTGGCGAGACCGTCGTGGGACGCGTCGTGTCTGCCTCCGAGCAGGGTGTCACTGCGGACGTCGACGGCACCGCCACGACCTGGGGCTGGGACGAGCTCGGCCCGGGCCGCGTGCAGGTCGAGTTCTCCCGCCGCACCACCGCCGACACGACCGACGCCGACCAGGAGGCATGAGCGATGGACATCGACATGAGCGCACTGCGCGCCCTGGAGCGGGAGAAGGAGATCTCCTTCCCGCTGCTGGTCGAGGCCATCGAGTCGGCCCTGCTCATCGCCTACCAGCGCACCGAGGGGCACCAGCCGGTCGCCCGCGTCGAGCTGGACCGCAAGACCGGCCACGTCACGGTGTGGGCGGCGGAGACCGACGCCGACGGCACCGTGCTGCGCGAGTGGGACGACACGCCGACCGGCTTCGGCCGCATCGCCGCCACGACGGCGAAGCAGGTGATCCTCCAGCGGCTGCGCGACGCCGAGGACGAGCAGACGTTCGGCGAGTTCGCCGGCAAGGAGGGCGACATCGTCTCCGGGGTCATCCAGCAGGGGAAGGACCCGCGGAACGTCTTCGTGAACCTCGGCCGGGTCGAGGCCGTCCTGCCGCCCGCGGAGCAGGTGCCGGGGGAGTCCTACGTGCACGGCAGCCGCCTGCGCTGCTACGTCGTGCAGGTGCGCAAGGGCCTGCGCGGACCCTCGATCACCCTCTCGCGCACCCACCCGAACCTGGTGCGCAAGCTGTTCGCGCTGGAGGTCCCGGAGATCGCCGACGGCACGGTGGAGATCGCCGCCATCGCCCGGGAGGCCGGCCATCGCACGAAGATCGCCGTCCGCTCGAACCGGCCGGGCGTCAACGCCAAGGGCGCCTGCATCGGCCCGATGGGCGCCAGGGCCCGCGCGGTGATGGCCGAGCTCCACGGCGAGAAGATCGACATCGTCGACTGGTCGGAGGACCCGGCGACCTTCCTTGCGCAGGCCCTGCAGCCGGCCCGGGTGTCCCACGTCGAGATCGTCGACGAGGCCACCCGTTCCGCCCGGATCATCGTGCCGGACTACCAGCTCTCCCTGGCCATCGGCCGCGAGGGTCAGAACGCCCGGCTCGCGGCGCGTCTCACCGGGTGGCGCATCGACATCCGGCCGGACGTGCCGCGCGGGGAACAGGCGGCCGGCACCACGTCCGGGGACGCGCCGCCCAGCGGCCGCGCCTGACCCGGTGGCCGCCCCGAACCGCACCTGCGTCGGCTGCCGGCAGCGCGCTCCCTCGGTCGAGCTGCTCCGAGTGGTCGCTCGGGACGGCCGGCTGGTGCCGGACCCGGCACGTCGGCTGCCCGGCCGGGGCGCCCACCTGCACCGGGACGCCGCGTGCCTGGCCCTGGCCGAGCGGCGCAAGGCGTTCCCCCGCGCGCTGCGGGTTCCGGGGCCGCTGGACCCCGCCGCGCTGCACGACGTCCTCGGCGACCCGTCGGAGTCCGCCTCGAGCGGGTAGCAGGCCGAAGCCGGCGTGATCGGGCCAGAGCCGGGATGATGGCGCGCCCCTTGACGCGTTAGACTGCCCAGGACCG
>DASVBQ010000107.1:0-6236 GCA_036375795.1 Actinomycetes bacterium | reverse complement strand
GTCGCCTGTCGGCGCGGATGGCGCGCATCTCGCGCCGAGACCCGGTTACCGGCCTGGCCAACCGGCGCAGCCTCGAGCAGGCAGTCGCCAACGCCATCGCCCGGGCGGAGCGGGGCCTCGGCATCCCCTCGGTGGTCGTCGTCGCCCTCGACGGGTTCGAGTCGGTCGCCGGCTCGCTGGGCCACGCGACCGGGGACGCGGTGCTGCGCTCGGTCGCCGAGCGGCTCACCCGCACTGCGCGGTCCGTGGACACCGTCGCCCGTCTCGGCGGGAACGAGTTCGCGGTGGTCCTCGAGAGCACCGGCGGCCCCGGCGCCACGGCTGCCCTGGGCCGGCTGCGCGACAGCCTGGCGGACGGGTGGGCCGAGGTCGTCGGCGGCCCATCGGCCGTGGCGGCGGTCAGTGCGTCCCTCGGCATGGCGACGTACCGGCCGGGCGACGGCGTCGCGAGCCTCCTGGCGCGCGCGGACGCGGAGACGTACGCGGACCCGGCGCGCCGGTCCGCCGGCGCCTGACCCCACCGGGCGGGGAGCCGAACCCCGGCGCTGGCACTCGGGTTGACCGAGTGCCAGGTGTCGCCTAGATTCCTGGTTGGCACTCTCGACCCGAGTGTGCCAATTCAGCAGCTACGGCAAGGACAGGGCAGTCCGGACCCCGCGACGGCGGACCGCCAGGTCATTTCGCCCCGCAGCTCGTGATCTACCTGCGAGAGGGAGTCAGAACGTGACGACGGCCACCAAGGTTGCCATCAAGCCGCTCGAGGACCGCATCGTGGTCCAGCCGTCCGACGCCGAGCAGACCACTGCGTCGGGCCTCGTCATCCCGGACACCGCCAAGGAGAAGCCCCAGGAGGGCGTCGTCCTGGCCGTGGGCCCGGGCCGCTTCAACGAGGACGGCGACGCCCGCGTGCCGCTCGACGTCCAGGTCGGCGACACGGTGCTCTACAGCAAGTACGGCGGCACCGAGGTGAAGTACGGCGGCGAGGAGTACCTCGTCCTCTCGGCCCGCGACGTCCTCGCGATCATCGAGAAGTAGTCGAGGCCGCTCACCAGGCGCGACCGCGAGGTCGCACGACATCACCGCTGACACCGCCCTGGTGGCCAGGCTCCTGCCGGCCCCGGGGCGGTGTCGGTCGAAAGGGACCCGGAAGACATGGCCAAGACCCTGCAGTTCGACGACTCGGCCCGTAAGGCGCTCGAGCGCGGCGTGAACAAGCTCGCCGACACCGTCAAGGTGACGCTCGGTCCTCGTGGGCGCAACGTGGTGATCGACAAGAAGTGGGGCGCCCCCACCATCACCAACGACGGCGTCACGATCGCCCGCGAGGTGGAGCTGGAGGACCCCTACGAAAACCTCGGCGCGCAGCTCGCCAAGGAGGTCGCCACCAAGACCAACGACGTCGCCGGCGACGGCACCACGACCGCGACCGTCCTGGCCCAGGCGATGGTGCGCGAGGGCCTGCGCAACGTCGCCTCCGGCGCCAGCCCGATAGCCCTGAAGCGGGGCATCGACAAGGCCGTCGAGGCCGTGACCGGACGCCTCATGGAGGCGGCCCGCGAGGTCGAGGGCAAGGGCGACATCGCCAAGGTCGCCAGCATCTCCGCCCAGGACCCGGCGGTCGGCGAGCTCATCGCGGAGGCGTTCGACCGGGTGGGCAAGGACGGTGTCATCACCGTCGAGGAGGCCAACACGATGGGCCTCGAGCTCGAGTTCACCGAAGGCATGCAGTTCGACAAGGGCTACATCTCGCCGTACATGGTGACCGACGCCGAGCGGATGGAGGCAGTCCTCGAGGACGCCTACATCCTCATCAACCAGGGCAAGATCTCCGCCGTCGCGGACCTGCTGCCCCTGCTGGAGCAGGTCGCGAAGGCCGGCAAGCCGCTCGTGGTCATCGCCGAGGACGTCGACGGCGAGGCGCTGTCCACCCTGGTCGTCAACAAGATCCGTGGCCTGTTCGTGTCGGTCGCCGTCAAGGCGCCGGGGTTCGGCGACCGTCGCAAGGCGATGCTGGAGGACATGGCGGTCCTGACCGGCGCGCAGGTGGTCGCTCCCGAGGTCGGGCTCAAGCTCGACCAGGTCGGCCTCGACGTGCTGGGCACGGCCCGCCGCGTGGTCGTCACGAAGGACGACACCACCATCGTCGACGGGGGTGGCGACCGGGCGGCCGTCGACGACCGGGTCCGGCAGATCCGCGCCGAGATCGAGAACACCGACAGCGACTGGGACCGCGAGAAGCTGCAGGAGCGGCTGGCCAAGCTCGCCGGCGGCGTCTGCGTCATCGGTGTCGGCGCGGCCACCGAGGTGGAGCTCAAGGAGCGCAAGCACCGCATCGAGGACGCCGTCTCGGCGACCCGCGCGGCCATCGAGGAGGGCATCGTCCCCGGTGGCGGCTCGGCTCTGGTGCACGCCGTCGCGGTGCTCGACGACTCGCTCGGACTCACCGGCGACGAGGCGACCGGGGTCGCGATCGTGCGCCGCGCCGCCGACGAGCCGCTGCGGTGGATCGCGGAGAACGCAGGCGCCGAGGGGTACGTCGTGGTCAACCGGGTCCGCGAGGCCGGCAAGGGCACCGGCTTCAACGGTGCCACGGGGGAGTACGGCGACCTGGTGGCCCAGGGCGTCCTCGACCCGGTCAAGGTGACCCGTTCTGCGCTGCAGAACGCCGCCTCCATCGCGAGCATGGTCCTCACGACGGACACCCTCGTGGTGGAGAAGAAGGAAGCGGAGCCGGAGGAGCACGGCCACGGCCACTCCCACGGTCACGGGCACACGCACTGACAACACCCGTGCTCCGCGAGGGCCCGGCTTGTCGAGCCGGGCCCTCGCGCATGGTGGAATCGGGCACGTGCCAGACGATCCGGACCGCCGGGGGGCCGCGCCGCCGGACCTCGCCCGGGAGGCGGCGCTCGGCGTCGTCGCCGTGGCGCGCCGGATGGGCGTGGCGACCGGCACGCTGCGCACCTGGGACCGCCGCTACGGCCTGGGCCCCAGTGCACACCAGTCCGGCACCCGCCGGCGGTACACCCCCCGGGACGTGGCGCGTCTCGGCGTGATGCGCCGCCTGATGCTGGAAGGCGTGAGCGCTGCGGAGGCTGCCCGCGTCGCCCTGGCCACCGACGTCGACCAGCTGCTCGCCGACGACCCCGAGGGCGCCACGACGTTCGGCGCCCATGCCCGGCCGGCACGCCGGCGGCCCGCGGAGCGGTCCGGGGGTGGTCGCGTGGTGCCGCTGCGGGATGCCTCACCCGCGGCGCGCGGGCTGGCCAGAGCCGCCATGAGCCTCGACGGCGACGCCTGCACGGCGATGCTCGTGGCGAGCCTGCGCCGGCGCGGCGTGGTGCCTACCTGGAACGAGGTGGTGGTGCCGGTCCTCACCGGCGTGGGCGAGCGGTGGCGCTCGACCGGGTCGGGGGTCGAGGTGGAGCACCTGCTCAGCGAGAGCACCGAGGTGGCGCTGCGCTCCGGCACGCGGGTCCACCCGCCGGCGGACGGCGTACGGCCGGTCGTGCTCGCCGCGCTCGAGCCCGAGGACCACCGCCTTCCGCTGGTGGCGCTCTCGGCCGCCCTCGGTGAGCGGGCTGTGGCCGTGCGGATGCTCGGGGCCCGGCTGCCGGTGCGGGCGCTGGCCGACGCTGTCAGCCGCACCGGCCCGGCCGCGGTCTTCCTCTGGGCGCACGGGGTCGGCGCTCCGGCTCGGGTGCCGTCGCGGGACCGCTGGGGCTCGGTGCGGCCCCGCCCGTCCCTGCTGCTCGGTGGCCCGGGCTGGGACGAGGCGGACCGGTGGCGCAGCGACGTGACCTGGGTGGGCGACCTCGAGGCGGCGGTCCGGGCTGTCCTCGCGGTCACGGCCACCGCGCCCGGGACCGGCGGGTCCGCACGGTAGCCTCGCCGCCGACCGAGCGGGAGGAGCAGCGGACGTGGACGAGGACGCCGACGGCAGCGCCCGGCAGATCTCCGGGCTGCTCGCGCAGGGCGAGCGGGCCGCCTTCCACGGCCGACCCGACGCCGGTGTCGCCCCGCTGGAACGGGCGGTCGACGCGGCCTCCGGTGCCGGCCTCGACGCCGAGGCCACCGCCGCGGGCTGGCTCCTCGGCGTCTGCCTCTCCTCCGCCGGGCGGTACGGCGCTGCGCTGGCCGTCCTGGAGCCCCTCGTCAGCACCGCCGGTACGCCGGAGCGCCAGGTGCTGGCGGCGCTCTCCGGGGCGACGGTCGCGAGCATCCACCGCCAGCTCGGTCGGCACTCCGTGGCCCAGGGCTACGACGAGATGGCCCTGGCCGGTTCGGCCGGTGCCGGCGAGGCCGGGTTCGACGCACTGCTGGGCCTGGCCGCGGACGCCGTGGGGCTCGGGGACGCCGCGGTCGCGGCCGGCCGGCTCGACGACGCGGCCGGGCTGGCCGAGGGCCGCTCGGACTGGTGGCGTCAGCGGGTACGCCTGGGGTGGGTCCGCGCGGAGGTCGCGCTGCTCGACGGGCGGCCGCCGGAGGCGATCGAGGCAGCCCAGGCCGCGGTGGAGCTCGCGGAGCACTCCGGGGCGCCCCGGCACGTGGCCAAGGGCCTGCTGTTCCTCGGTGTGGCGCAGGTCGAAGCCGGCCAACCGGCCGAGGCCGCCGCGAGCCTGCGCCGGGCGGCGCTGCTGGCCGAGAGCCTCGGCACGCTGCCGTTGCAGTGGCCGGTCCGGGCGGTGCTGGGGGCGCTGGTCGCGGGCACGGACCACGCCGAGAGCGAACGCTGCCTCGCCGCGGCGCGGCGGGCGATCGAGGTCATCGCCTCCGACCTGCCCGACCCGCTGCGCGGCGAGTGGCTGTCCCGGCCCGACGTCGAGGCGATCCTGCGCGCCTGACCCGGATCGGGCGAAACGGCTCACGATCGACGTCCGACCTGCCGAGAACACCTCTGGAGCGCGCCGGGACGGACCCGGCCGGCAGCTGACAGGGGTGACCGCCGGTGTCGACGGTTCTGGTCTGCGACGACTCCCCGCTGGCCCGGGAGGCACTGCGGCGCGCGGTGGGGGCCGTCGCCGGTGTCAGCCGGGTGCTCGTCGCCGGCTCCGGTGAGGAGTGCCTGGCCCGGTTCAGCAGCGACCGGCCCGACCTGGTGATGGTCGACGTCCGCATGCCCGGGATCGGTGGCGTGGAGGCAGCTCGGCGAATCCTCAGCGCGGCGCCACAGGCAGCGGTCATCATGATGACCATGGCCGAGGACGTCGACGGCGTCGCTCGGGCCGTCAACACCGGGGCCCGGGGCTACCTGGTGAAGGACGCCTCGCGGGAGGAGCTGGTCGCGGTGGTGACGCAGGCCCTGAACGACGCGGCGGCCCGCCAGTTCCCGCGCGCCCGCCAGGACGCCGACGCCGGCCTGCCGGCGCTGACCGAGCGTGAGCTGCAGGTGCTGCGCGGGATGGGCCGGGGGCGTAGCAACGCCGAGATCGGCAAGGAGCTCTACCTCTCCGAGGACACGGTCAAGACGCACGCCCGCCGGCTGTTCCGCAAGCTCGGCGCCGCAGACCGCGCCCAGGCGGTCGCCATGGGGTTCCGCTGGGGACTGGTGCGGTGACCGTAACGTCGGGGCCCGCCTCGACGATCTCCAGTCGCACGGAGGTCGGCGGGCTTCCGATCGATCTCGGGGGACTAGCAGCGCTCGCGGCGCAGGGTGACACCGGCGCTCGGGATGTGCTGCTGGGACAGGTCCGGTCGATCGTCCACCGCTACTGCCGTGCACGGCTGGGGCGGCTGCCCGGGAGCGAGCACGCCGCCGACGACGTCGCCCAGGAGGTCTGCATCGCCGTGCTGTCCGCCTTGCCCCGCTACCGCGACGAAGGCCGCCCGTTCGAGGCCTTCGTCTTCGGTATCGCGTCCCACAAGGTGGCCGACGTCCAGCGTGCGGCCGTCCGGGCGGCGCTTCCCACGTCGGAGATGCCCGACGAGCCCGACGCCGCGCCGGGTCCCGAGGAGCAGGCCGTACGCACCAGCGACGCCGCTCTCGTCCGGCGGCTGCTCGACCGCCTGCCGCCCACCCAGCGGGAGCTGTTGATCCTGCGGGTCGCGGTCGGCCTGTCCGCCGAGGAGACCGGCAATGCGCTCGGCATGTCCGCCGGTGCCGTGCGGGTGGCCCAGCACCGGGCGCTGGTCCGGCTGCGCGTCCTCGCCGCGGAGGTGGCGTCGTGATCGGGCCGCAGCCCGGTGCCGGACGGGTGGACCTGCTCGCGGTCCAGCGCGACGACGAGCTGCTCGAC
>DASVBQ010000072.1:0-3025 GCA_036375795.1 Actinomycetes bacterium | reverse complement strand
AAGGACCCCGACCGGCAGGCACCCAAGTTCGAGCCCTGGGCGGGGACGTGAAGCGCAAGTAGCTCCTCGCTGTCACTGCACCGACAGGTCCCGAGTTCCCACCTCGGCGTGCGCGGTGCCGTCGAGGTGCCAGCGCCGGCGCACGGTCCACCGTGGGGAGTCCCACCGCTCCAGCACCACGACGGCCGACGCCCGCTCGCTGTTGGTGCACACAGCCGGTGACCCGTCCGGGTCGCGGTAGTCGAGGGCCAGGCTCTCCGCCGGGTCGAGCCGTACCTGCGCGGTCAGCCGGTGCCGGCCGGCAACTCCCGTGACCGTCCACTCCAGCAGGGCCGGCTCGGCCCGGAACAGCGGCGCTGCGAGCAGCGGGTGACGCGGCCACTCCCGACCGTCGACGCGGAGCTGGACGAACGACAGCGGTCGCAGGTGCCGCATGCCGGCCCGGCGCGACACGGCGGACACGACCTCGAGCACGTCACCGCCGCCGAGGTCGGCGTGCAGCCACGCCCACCGCTCGGCGTTGCCGTGGCCGTAGATGCGCGCCGACGCACCTGGTCCGTCCACCACCCGGTCCTCACCGTCGACGCGTACCTGGCCGGTCACCCGCGCGGTGGGCCGGGCCACGACCTGAGCGGCAGGCAGGACGTCGTTCTGCCAGGCCCATCGGGGGAACGTGTACAGCGCCGCGCCGCCGTCGCCGACCGCGAGGTCCCACGACAGCCTGCCGGTCTTGCCGTGCAGGCTGTCTTGACCCGCGGTCACGTCGGGCACGGCGAAGCCCGGCGTCGACGGTTCGACCGGGTGCGGGCCGAAGCGCTCATACGTGGGAGGGCGCCCGGGCGGGAAGACCGCGGCCCAGCCGTGGCCGTACGCGGGTGCTCCGTCGGTCGGGGAGACGACCTCGTGGTGCAGCCACAGGCCGGTGCCGGTGGCCTCGTCGGTCGCCGTCGTGTACCAGACCTCCAGCCGGCCTGACCGGCCGTCCCAGCGCTTCCGGTGCAGGTCGACGGGCTCCATCACGCCTCGAGTGTCCTCGCCGGCGGAAGCGTCGCGCGCGCTCGGCCATCACTCCGACCCCGGTGGGCGCACGACCCCGCGGCTCGGGCAGGATGCGCGAAACCCCGCGCAGAGAGGACCGCGATGCAGTTCGGCCGCTACTACGAGGAGTTCGAGGTCGGCGCGACGTACAAGCACTGGCCCGGCAAGACGGTCACGGAGTATGACGACCACCTGTTCTGCCTGCTCACCATGAACCACCACCCGCTGCACATGGACGCCAACTACGCGGAGAGGACGACCGAGTTCGGCAAGAACGTCGTGGTCGGCAACTACATCTACTCGCTGCTGCTCGGCATGTCCGTGCCCGACATCAGCGGCAAGGCCATCGCCAACCTCGAGGTCGAGTCGCTCAGACACGTCAAGCCGACCTTCCACGGCGACACGATCTACGGCGAGACCACGGTGCTCGACAAGACCGAGTCGAGGTCGAAGGACGACCGCGGAGTGGTCTACGTCGAGACGCGTGGCTACAACCAGGACGGGGTCGTGGTCTGCGTCTTCCGCCGCAAGGTCATGGTGCCCAAGCGGTCCTACGGCGAGGCCCGGGGCGGCGAGCAGCCCGGCCGGCCGGAGCCCGCCGAGGGCTGACCCGCCGCAACTCAGGCCGAGGCCTGGTACCGGCGGAACGCCCGGGTGGCGACCCAGGCCAGGGCCACCGCGGCCACGGCGAGAGCGCCCATCCGGCCCCACACCATGGTCCAGTCCGGGGCCGGGCCGAGCGCGTCTCGGCTGGCGAGCACCGCCCAGTTGACCGGGTTGTAGCGGGCAACCGCCTGCAACCAGCCCGGTGCCAGGCTGAGGTCCATGAACGCCGCCGACAGGAACTGCAGCGGCAGCGTCAGGAACTGGCTGACGCCGATCAGTGCCTCCTGCTGGCGCACGAGGAGCGCCACCGCGTTCGAGACCGCGGCGAACACCACCGCCAGCAGCGCGGCAGCGAGCAGCGTGACCCCGACGCCGGCGAGCCCACCGGCGAACCGGGCTCCGGCCAGCACCGCGATCCCGAGGATGATCAGCGTCTGCAGCAACGTGGTGAGCGCCTGGTAGACCAGCGGCCCGCTCATCAGCGCCCCGCGCCGGACCGGCGAGCTGAGCAGGCGGTCCATGACGCCGCGGTCCATGTCCTCGATGTAGGTCGTGCCGGCCCAACCGCTGGAGAAGAGCGCCGTCATCATCACGACACCCGGCGTCAGGAACTCCAGATAGGTCTCGCCTCCCCACCCGAACCCGGGGATCTGCACCACCGAGCGAAACAGCTCGCCGAAGAGCAGCAACCAGATCACCGGCTGCACCAGCGTGATGGCCAGGAAGACGGGCTGCCGGCGCAGCGCCAGCAACGACCGGCCGGTCAGCAGACCAGAGTGGGTGATCAGCGTCGTCACGACCCCACCTCCTCGTACACGCGTCCGGCGTGGCGCAGGTACACGTCGTCCAGCGACGGCCGAGCCACGGTCACGGAGACGGGCGAGACTCCTGCCTCCTCCAGTGCCGCGAGCACCGCGGGAACGGCTCGTGCGGCGCTGTCAGCCCGGGCCCGCAGGCGCGCACCGTCGACCTCGACCTCGTGCAGCCCGGCGACACGTCCGACGCTGCGAGCCGCCCGGCCGTCGGCGTCCGGTGCTCGCAGCTCCACGTGCACCGTGTCCCCGCGCAGCTCGCTCTTCAGCTCGTCAGGCGATCCCGAGACGACCAGACGTCCCCGGTCGACGATCGCGACGCGCTCGGCGAGCCGGTCGGCTTCCTCCAGGTAGTGCGTCGTCAGGAGGACGGTCAACCGTTCGTCTCCGGCAAGCCGGCCGATCTCGGCCCACATCCGCGCCCGGGCCTCGGGGTCCAGCCCGGTCGTCGGCTCGTCGAGGAACAGCACCCGGGGGCGGTGGACCAGGCCGAGGGCGACGTCGAGGCGGCGGGCCATGCCGCCGGAGTACGTGCGGACGGGCCGGTCGGCGGCCTCGACCAGGCCGAA
>DASVBQ010000086.1:0-24099 GCA_036375795.1 Actinomycetes bacterium | reverse complement strand
AGCGACCCTGTGCCAGCGCGATGCAGGCGGCCACCTGGTCGTGATGCCACGCGCTGACCGGACCACCGACCTGATTGACGGTCGCCTGCAGCGCGGGCAGCTCCTCGGCGGCGGCCACGAGCTGCCCGCCCTCCATCAGGGCAGCGATCCGCCACAGCTCGCCCCACATCGCGGCGCGGGGGTTGCGTGTGCGCTCCGCGAGGGCAAGCATTTCGGTCGCGAGCAGCATCCGCTCGGCCCGGCCGGTCGGGCCCGGGCAGGCCTCCTTCCGGGCGTGCAACGCGTCGATGAGCGCCTGGTCCTGCCGAGATGCGCGAGCGAGGACGAGCGCGGTTGTGCTCAACGACTCGACGCGGTCCTGTTCGCCGTCGTAGAACGCGAGGTGGCTGCGCTGCGCCAACAGCCGGGCTCGCATGGCCTCGTGCCCCGCGTCGCCAAGAGCGGCGAGCGCGTCCTCGCACAGCTGCTTGGCGACGGCGTTGACGCCAGGCTCGGGAACCGCCTCGAGGACGAGTGCGGCCTCACCCATGAGCTCAGGGCTCTGTGCCGCGCGTGCGGCAGTCGCCGCCATGGCTGCGGCGTCCTCGCAGCCGTGGACGTCGCCGGCGAAGTACGCCGCCCGCCCCAGGGCTACCAAGACCCGACAGCGCTCAGCGTCGGGCAGTGGCGGTGCATCGAACGCGAGTCCGGCGCGGTATTGCCGGAAACCCTCTTCGTAGTCGAGGCGCTGTACGGCGTCCTCCGCTGCACGGATCGCCCACGCGCGGGCGATTGCGGCCTCGCCGTACGGCGCGAGCGCGGCCCAGTGTCGAGCCAGGTCGCAGAGATGCTCGGAGAGGTCGCCGACGAAGAGCAGCTCGGTCGCCTCGGCGACGGCACGGTGGAGTGCGACCCGATCGGCGGTCGCCAGCGATGCCTCGACCGCGTCGCGTATGAGCGCATGCACGAACCGGTAGTCGTCGCCGACCCGGTCGAGCAGGCCGTGTGCGACCGCCTCGTCGATCAGGGGAAAGCACGTCGCAACGGGTCGGCCGACCGCCGGCGCAACGATCGCGAGCGAGAACTCGCGTCCAACGACGGCCGCCGCCTGCACGAACCGACGGCAGTCGTCGGTGACGCGGTCCAGTCGTGCACCGACGACGTCGAGAACCGTGCGCGGTGGCCGGTCCGGAGTCCACGTGCCGTCGGCCATCGCCCGGGCGACCTCACGCACGAACAACGGGTTTCCGCCGGTGACATCGAGGACCGCCCGGGCATCGACCTCGGAGCCACTGGCTCCCGCTTTCGACAACTGCTCGCGCACCTCGGCCAGGCCGAAGCCACGCAGGTCCAGGCGCTCGACCGCGGGTGACCGAAGCAGATCAGGCAGCACGCGCCGGAGTGCGCTCGCCGGTTCGACGTCGCGGAGAGCGGCGAAGCAGAGAAGTCGTGCCGCGCTGATCTGCTCAGCGAGGTTCCGCAGGACCAGGAGGGATGGCTCGTCGGCCCAGTGGATGTCATCGAGTACGACGACCAGGCCGGTCAGGTCCGCGGCACCGCAGACCGCCTCGGCCAGGTCGTCGCAGACGCGGAAGCGGTCCTCCGGCGAGGTGACGTCAGCGTCGAGCCCGAGGTCGGGATCGAGTCCCAGTGAGCGGAGCACCTGGCGCCAGGGCCGGAACGCCGGCGCACCCTCCGTCTCGGTGCACCGGCCCCACACGACGGTGGTGCCGCCGGCAAGCGCCATCCCGGCCAGCTCCTGGGCGAGCCGCGTCTTGCCGATGCCCGGCTCGCCGACACAGAGCACGATCCGACCCTCGCCGGCCGTGGCTGCGGCGAGCCAGGACCGCAAGGCGTCCAGCTCGCGCCGGCGACCGACGATCCCACCGTCGATGACGTGCACCGCCCCCTGCGTCGGGCTGTCCACGCCACAAGCATCACCGAGATCCCCGGATCACGAAAGCGGGGGAGGTCGGGATGCAGCCCGGAGCCAGGCCGAGCGGACTCAGCCCGCGACGTTGAACGTCGTGACGCCGAGCCAGCCGGCGGGCCTCTCCCGCAGGGTGAGCAGCAGTGACGGGTCGAAGATTGCCGTCCCCGTCGTTGAACGTGTCACGCCCGGTGTGCGCGGAGTACGGCGCATCCGCGTACACGATCGACGTGACGTCCTCGTCGTAGAACAGCTGCGACGTGAGCAGCGTCGAGCTGTCGAGGTGCACCTTCGCGTGGATGTGCACGGTGCGCCCGCGGTACCAGCCGGGGTAGACGGTCTGGAACTCCACGATGCCCTTCGAGTTCGTGACCTGCGCACCGCGGAGGTAGGTTTCCTCGTCCGTCGGGCCGCTGCCCAACCCGCCTGGTCCGCCGCGGGACGCGCTCTCGAAGCCGGAGTAGAGTCCGCCCGCGTCGCAGTGCCAGATGTCGACGACGACGTTGGGGATCGGCTCGCACGACTCGGCGTCCTGCACCCGGACGGCGAGGCGTAACAGCGTGCCTTCACGGTCCTCCCGGATATCCGATCGGATCGAGTCGACGTCGATGTAGTACGGACCCTCGGTCATCTCTCGGGTCAGCGTGCAGCTGCCGGACTGCTCGAAGATCGCGTCGAGGTCGCTGTCCGTCGTCGTCGTCGGCGACACCGTCGCCGACGAGCCGGAGAAGGTCTCTACGTCGGCGGAGGTGAAAGGTGTCTCGTCGGCGCTGCAGGCCGCGAGCAGCGTCCCAGCCCGACGGTTCCCAGGGCTCCGAAGGCCCGGCGGCGGCTGATATCGATCACGACGGTCCTTCCCGGCGTACGTCGTCGCTGTCGACCGTCACACTGCGACCTCGCGCGGACAAGCTCCTGCACGGGTGCTGGAAGGAGCCTGTGAGACTCAGCTCCGGCGGAACAGGACCGCGAGCGCGGCCGAGCACACGGCGGCGGTGGCCAGCTCAACCGGCATCCGGTGCGACGCCTCCGGCTGGATCGCCGAGTGCGCGCGGTCGAACCAGCGCGGGAAGGGAGACTGGCCGAAGAACTGGCGTGCAGGCTTGTCGATGTCCGGCAGGCAGGCGCCGAAGATCCCGCCCAGCACCGGCAGCAGCCGGTCGCGAGGCGTGGCCCGGACGACCGCGTAGATCGCCGCCAGGCCGACGAGGCCATCGGGCACCGCGACCTTCATGAGGTGTTCTTCCTCGACCCCGAAGTGCGGCAGGGCGTCGAGCGCGAAGTGCGACACGAAGCCGCGGGTGACGGCGCTGACGGTGTCGGGCGAGAGCGCGCCGACCACCGCTCCGGACAGGACATGGTTGGTGATCAGCACCCTCGCAAGGGTGCCAGATGTGGCAGCCGCCGTCAGCAGTCGTCAGCAGCCGTAGCGACAGGGGTACATGTCCCAGGCACGCAGGTCGCCCTGCGGGTCGAACAGCCAGGCACCGTCGCCCATCCACCTCGCCCCGCCGGTGACGTTGGCGAAGATGTTCTTGTTCAAGCCCCAGTAGAGGCGGTGGGCGGAGTTGTTCCCGTTGCCGACGTGGATCCGCAGCCTCGCGCCCGGGTCCACCTGGGTCCCGGCCGGGATCACGTAGCCGTGCGCCCTGTAGCCGCGGTACGCCGCGTCGCGGACCCACCAGCCACCCAGGGGGACCGGCACGGTGCCCAGGTTCGTGATGTCGATCCACTCGCCGTTGACGTTCGCCGCGTCGTTGCCTTCGGCGTCCCAGTGGACGTTGACCTTCAGCTGCTCGGTCTGGTTCGGCCCGACCCCGCACCTCGTGGGGTTGCCCCACATGCCCACGCCGGCCGCCGCGGCCTGCTGGGCGCGGGTCATGTAGTCCAGGTTGTGGGTGAACTCGTCCGGGATCAGGTCCGGCAGCGCGAGCCCGGCCGAGACCTGCAGCGCGCCGGTGTCGACCCAGTGGCCGTCCATCATCACCGCCACGTGCCGGCGCGGGCGGACGTTCCTCGTGGACGTGCTGGTGGCCTTGCGGGCGGTCAGCCGGACCCGTTTGCCCTTGATCATCGAGTGCAGGTTGCGCGCCGCGTCGACGGCCCAGCAGTCACCCCGGAGCTTGGACAGCGTGTGGCTGTAGCGGCTGAGCTCCATTGTCTGGAACCCGATGTAGCGGACGCGCACCGCACGGCTCGTGCCGTCGCCTGCGACGTCGACGTCGACCGTGTCGCCGTCGGCGACGAAGACGGCCTTGCCGTACGCGGCGGTGCCGGCCTGCGCGGGGCCAGCGGTGGTGACGAGGGCCGGGGCGACGAGGCCGAGGGCCGCGACGACGGCTGCGGCGCCGGTGCGCCGGCGGGACGTGCGCATGGTGCGGTGGGCTCCCGGGGGTGAGTTCCGAGGTTTCTATCCCCCTTGTCGGCACCCACGGATCGGTCTTGAGGGAACCCGGCACAGTCTTGAAGGAACCCTGAAATGTCTTGAAGGAACCCAGAGCCGGTCTATGCCTGTCGCTGGTGGTGGCCGGTCAGGTCGTGCTGCAGACCCGCGGGGTCGGCATGCACGAGGGCGGCGTGCAGCCGGGGTACGTCGTGCAGCAGCCGGTGCTCGGTCTGCTCGGCGATCTGGTGCGCCTCGACAACGCTGAGGTCGCCGTCCACGACGATCTCCAGCTCGGCCCGCAGGGTGTGGCCGATCCACCGCAGGCGGACGGCCCCGATGTCGAGCACTCCCTCTGTGGCGCGGGCGGTCGCCTCGACGGCGTCCACGAGCGCCGGGTCGACCGCGTCCATCAGCCGCCGGTACACGTCGCGCGCCGCGTCGCGCAGCACCGCGAGAACGGCAAGAGTGATGAGCAGGCCGACGACCGGGTCCGCGGCGTCGAGGCCGAGCGCGACACCGGCCGCGCTGAGCACCACCCCGAGCGAGGTGAACCCGTCGGTGCGGGCGTGCAGCCCGTCGGCGACCAGGGCTGCCGAGCCGATCTCGCGGCCGACGTTGATCCGGTACCGCGCCACCGCCTCGTTGCCGATGAACCCGATCACGCCGGCGACCGCGACCAGGCCGAGGTTGTCCAGCTCGCGCGGCTCGGCTAGCCGGCGGATCGCCTCGTACGCGGCGAAGACCGCCGAGGCGGCGATGAACAGGACCACGACGATGCCGGCGAGGTCCTCGGCGCGACCGAAGCCGTACGTGTAGCGGCGGGTCGCAGCACGCCGGCCCACGGTGAAGGCGATCGCGATGGGCAGAGCGGTCAGCGCGTCGGCGAAGTTGTGGATGGTGTCCACCAGCAGGGCCACCGAGCCGCTGAGCGCGACGACGACCACCTGCAGCAGGGCGGTGACCATGAGCCCGAGGAAGGACAGCAGCAGCGCCCGCATGCCGCGACGGCTGGACTCGAGCTCGCTGTCCATCGCGACCGCAGCGTCGTGGCTGTGCGGGGTGACCAGGTGACGCAGCCGGCGGAGCAGTCCCTGCCCGCCGTGGTCGTGGTCGTGCCGATCGTCGTGGTCGTGGTCGTGCCCGTGCTCGTCGTGCCCGTGCTCGTCGTGCCGCGTCGTCGGGTGGTCGGCCACGGACCACACGATATGGGGCAGGGCGGGCCGGGAACGGCTCAGCGCGCGACCGCCACGAGCCGCGGGTCCAGCCGCAACGACACCCGGTCGCCCGGTGCCGGCGGCACCGCGTCCATCGGCAGGTGGGCGACCAGCCGGACCGGCCCGCCGAGAGCGACCTCCCAGCGGCCCGGACCGGCCGTCACGCGCTCGACCACCACGTGTGGCCACCCGTCGGCCGGCTCGGTGAGGTCCAGGCCCGTCGCCCAGAACGCCACCGTGCACGGCCCGGACGGGAGCCCGGGGCGCATCCCGGTCTCGAGGCCGGCGACGGTCAGCTCGCCATCGCCGCCGACCATTCCGCCGAGCACGTTGTCGTAGCCCATCAGCCGGGCCACTCTCGCGTCCGCCGGGTGCCGCAGCACGTCGGTCGCCGGACCGACCTGGCGCACGTGTCCGTCGACGAGGACCGCCACGCGGTCGGCGAGGCGCAGCGCCTCCTCCACCCGGTGCGACACGTGGACCACCGTCGTCACCCGATCCGCCGTCGCTCGGTCGACGTCGGTCAGCAGGTCCGCGCGCGCTTCCGGGTCGAGGGAGGCCGAGGGCTCGTCGAGCAGGAGGAGCTCGGGCTCGGTGACGAGGGCGCGGGCAAGATTCACGCGCTGCGCCTCCCCGCCGGACAGCGTGTGGGCACGGCGCTGCGCCAGGTGCGCGACCGCAACTCGCTCCAGCGCAGCCAGCGCTCTGGCTCGTCGTTCGGACCGTGGCACGCCGCGCCACGCGAGGGGGAGCTCGACGTTGCGGGCGGCCGTGCCGCTCAGCAGGCCGGGCTGCTGCGTCACCAGCGCGATCCGGCGCCGCAGCGCCACGAGGTTCTGCGATGACGGCGCCGCCCCGTCGTACCGGATGAGCCCCTCGGACGGCGACTCCACCGCGGCCAGCAGCCGCAGCAGCGTGGTCTTGCCTGCGCCGTTGGGACCCAGAACGGCCAGCCGCTCGCCTCCCGGCACGGACAGCTCGGCGACGTCGAGGACCACGCGGCCGCCACGGCGGTGCCGGACGCCGCGCAGGCTCAGGACCGTGCCCACGCCGTCCCGCGCTGCTGCACCGACGTCAGGGTCGCGTTGACGACGAACGCCAGGGCCAGCAGCACCGCGGCGTAGGCCATCGCGGACCGGAAGTCGCCCCGGGACACGTCCTCGACGATGGCTGTGGTCATGACCTGGGTCTGGCCGTGGATGTTGCCGCCGACCACCGTGGCCGCACCGACCTCGGAGATCGCGTGCCCGAAGCCGGCCATCACGGCCGCGAGCAGGGGGAGGCGAGCCTCGACCCACAGCCGCAGGACGAGCTGGCGGCGATTGGCGCCCAGGGCACGCAGCTGGTCGGGCAGCCCCGGTGGCAGCAGGCCCAGGGCGCCGACCGTGATGCCGGTGATGAGCGGCGTGGCGATCAGGACCTGGGCGATGACCATCCCGCGCAGCGTGTAGATGAGGTCGAGGCCGCCGAGGGGCCCGCTGCGCCACAGCAGCAGCGCCACGAGCAGGCCGACCACGACGGTCGGCACCGCCATGCCGGTGTTGACCACCGTGACCGCCAGCCGCCGACCGGGCCGGCGGGTCAGCGCAAGCCAGGTGCCGAGCGGCAGCCCGATCGCCAGCGCGACGATCGTGGCGGTCACCGAGACGACCACCGACCGGGTGAGGACCTCGAGGACCGGGTCGGACATCAGCGGGTCGCGTCAGCGTGGAACAGCGGCTCGCCGTACTCCCGGACACCGAACCGTGCGATCGCCCGCTGGGTCGGCGCTGAGGTGATCCAGTCGGCGAACACCTCGGCGCACCCACGGTTGGTGCCTGCATGGTCGACGACGATCACGTGGTAGTCGTTGCGCAGGTCGGCGCTGCCCTCGCTGACGATGTCGAGGTCCAGGGAGGACGTGGCGACGTAGGTCGCGCGGTCGGACAGGGTGTAGGCCCGCTTCTGGTCGGCGATGGTGAGCGTCTCGCCCATGCCCTGCCCGGTCTCGAGGTACCACGAGCCGGCCGGCGTGATCCCGGCCTGCTCCCACAGGGACAGCTCCTTGGCGTGCGTGCCCGACTCGTCAGCCCGTGATGCGAAGCGCTGCTCGGCCTCGGCGACCAGCTGCATGGCCTCGATGGCGGTGCTCGTCCGGCGCGCGCCCGCTGGGTCGTCCCTGGGGCCGAGCAGGACGAAGTCGTTGTGCATGACCGCGTCCCTCCGGGCGCCGTGACCGTCCGCCATGAAGGTCTCCTCCGCATCGGGGGAGTGCACGAGCAGCACGTCGGCGTCGCCGCGCTCTCCGAGCTCGAGGGCCTGGCCAGACCCGACCGCGACCGTCTTGGCCCGGCACTCGCCTGTCGACTCGAACGCCGGCACGAGGGCGTCGAGCAGTCCCGAGTCGCGGGTGCTCGTGGTCGTCGCCAGGATCATCGTCCCGCTGGCTCGCCCGTGCTCGTCGCCAGCGGCGCCTGCTGCCCCCTGCGATGACTCGCCGCAGCCGGACACGGCGAGCGCGGCAGCCGCGAGCGCGACCAGCGCACGGGACGCGGGCTCATGACGAACCATGGCGCTCGCCGGTCACGTCGTACACGTGGTGCACCAGGTCGTGCACGAAGTAGCGGGCGAACGACGCGACGGTGAAGACCGAGCCGTTGCTGCGGCGGCCGGGGCGGTCCCACTGGTCGCCGCGCACGGCCTCGAACCTGGCCGCGATCGCCTCGGCCTCGGCCGCCAGCTCGTCCGCCACCGTCGCGGGGTCCTGATCCCCGTAACGTTCGGCGACGGCGGTCGCGTCCTGGTCCCAGTTATCCCACAGTGGGTCGTCCTGCTCGAGCATCAGCACCAGGCGTTCGTCGAACCGGTGGCAGACGTCGCGCACGTGGCAGGCGTACTCCAGTGGCGACCAGGTGCTCTCGTCGGGCCGCTCGCGCGCGTCGGACCGGGCGAGCACCCGCCGCCACGTCGGCACACTGTCGCGCACCATCGCCGGGACGCGCTCGGGCTCGACGCTGCCGGCGCCGAGCCCGCATTCGGGGCACGGCCGGCCGAGCACCCAGGTCCAGTCCTTGTCGTCGGGGACGATGGCCACGTCCGCACGATACGGGTCCGGATCGTCGACGAACGACCCTAGGTCGCCGGCTGTTCCGCCGGCGCGAGCCGACGCCTGCCGAACCGGAGGTACAGCGACGGCACCACGAACAGGTTGAGCAGGGTCGAGGTGACGAGCCCGCCCAGGATCACGATCGCCAGGGGGTACTCGATCTCGTGACCGGGCCGGTCGCCCAGGACGACCAGCGGGACGAGGGCGAGGCCAGTCGCCAGGGACGTCATGAGGATCGGGGACAAGCGCTCCTTCGCCCCGCGCAGCACCAACGCCGGGCCGAACGTCTCGCCCTCCTCCTGCTCGAGGTGCTGGCAGTGGTTGATCAGCAGGATGCCGTTGCGCGCGGCGATGCCGAAGACCGTGAAGAAACCGACCAGCGACCCGAGCGAGACGACGCCTCCCGCGAAGTAGGCAGCGAGCACGCCACCGACCAGTGCCATCGGAAGGGTGAGGAAGGACAGAATCGCCAGGCGCCAGCTGCCGAACGACGTCTGCAGCAACAGCATGATGGCGATCGCGGCGATGCCGGCCGACTGGAGCAACCTCCTCTGCGCGGCCTGGTGCTCGGCCCACTCTCCGAGGAGCTCAGCGTGGTAGCCGCGGGCGTAGTCGACGTGCGCGATCTTCTCCTGGACCTCCTGGGCGGCCGAGCCGAGGTCACGCCCCTGGACGTTCGCCGCCACGTCGATCCGCCGCGAGTCGCCCTGCCGCTCGATGAGGTTCGGGATCGGCTCGACGGACACCTTCGCCACGTCGCTGATCCGCACTCGCTGGCCGGACGGCGTGTCCATCAGGAGGTTGCCGATGCTCGAGACGTTGTTGCGTGTCTCCGGCGTGCTCCAGACCACGACGTCGTACGCCTTGCCGGCGCGGAAGATGTCGCCCACCTCCTCGCCCGCGACGAGGGTCGATGCGGCTCGGCGGACGTCACCTGGCTTGAGGCCGTACTTCGCCGCCTTCGCGAGGTCGACACGGACCTGGATCTGTGGCACGTCCACCTGGAAGTCGACGTGGTTGTCGACCAGCCCGTCGATACCGCCGAGGATCTCGTTGACCTCGTCGGCCTTCTTCCGGATCACGTGCAGGTCCTGGCCGTAGATCCGGACGACGATGGCCTCCTTGGAGCCGGTGAGGACCTCCTCGATCCGCTCGTTGAGATAGGTCAGCACGTCCCGGTAGAGCCCGGGGTAGCGGTCCACGACCTCGTGAACCGACCGCAGGGTCTTGTCCAGGTCCGCCGAGTCGTCCACGCTGATCCAGGCCTCGCCGAAGTTGACGCCGGCGATCTCCTCGCCGAGGAACGCCTGGCCGATGTGCGACCCGAAGCTTCGTACGCCCGGTATCGCGCGAAGGTCCTTGCCGACCTGGATCGTGGTCCGCTGCTCCTCGGGAGCAGACGTGCCGGGGTACGCGATCCAGTGCACCAGGAAGTCGCGCTCCTTGAACGTCGGGAACAACGACTGCCCGAGCCCGGGAAGGACCATGAGCGCGGCCAGAGTGAGGACGAGGAAGGTGGCGTAGGCCCGGCGTGGCCGCACCATGATGCCGGCCAGCCGGCGGGTGTAGGCGCCCTGCAGCCACGTGACGACGGGCGACTCGTGCGGCTCGACCGGCGCGTTGCGCAGCAGGATCAGCGCCAGTGCGGGGGTGACGGTGAGCGCCACGGCCATCGAGGCGACGATCGCCAGGGTGTAGGACACCGCCAGCGGCCGGAAGAACGCGCCCGTCAGCCCGCCCAGCAGGAAGACCGGGATCGAAGCCGCGACGATGATCAGCGTTGCGTACACGATCGGACTGCGTACCTCGAGCGAGGCGCTCAGGATGACCGCGCTGGTGGACTTCTCGCTGCCCTCGCGGCGGTGCTGTCTCAACCGTCTCAGGATGTTCTCGACGTCGATGATGGCGTCGTCCACCACTGCTCCCAAGGCGATCACCAGCCCGGCCAGCGTCATGGTGTTGACGGTTGCTCCGCGCCAGTAGAGCACCAGCATCGTGGCCATCAGGGACAGCGGGATCGTCAGCAGGCTGATGAGGGCGACGCGCCACTCGAAGAGAAACAGGCCGAGGATCAGGACGACCAGCAGGAAGCCGAGCAGCAGCGCCTGCTCGAGGTTGTGTATCGAGGTCTCGATGAAGCGCGCCTGCTGGAAGATCTTGGTGTCGAACTGCACGCCGGGAAGCCCCGGCTCCAGGGACTGGATGGCCTTCTCCACATCGTGGGTGAGGGTGATGCTGTTGGCCCACGGCAGCTTCTCCACGACGAGTAGCAGGCCGGGGCCGTCACCGATGACGGCGTCCCCGATCAGTGGCTGGTGGTCCTCCTTGACGGTGGCCACCTCGCCCAGGGTCGTCGATCCGCCGTCGCCGGTCTCGACCGGCACCTTGGCAAGGTCGGCGGGTGCGACGATGGGCAGCACGTGCCGGACACCGACCTGCTGGGCGGCCGTCTGGATCAGCCCACCGGTGCCGATGACGGCGCCGTTGTGGAATCTCAGCAGTCCGGAGTCGACGGAGTCGGAAGTCACCTCCATCACGTCGTCGAGTGCCACGTCGCGCGACACCATCTTGGCCGGGTCGACCTGCACGGTCAGCATCTGCAGGCGCTCGCCCCAGATGGCGACGTTGGCGACACCGGGAACGCGCAGCAGGCGGGCCCGGATCGTCCAGTAGGCCATCATGGACATCGCGATCAGCGAGTGGTCCTTCGACGACATCCCGATCTGCACCGCTCGACCGGTTGCCGACACCGGAGGCAGCATGACCGGGGGTGACGCCCACGTCGGCAGGGCCGTCACCACGGTGTCCAGACGCTCCTGCACGAGCTGTCGCGCCTCGAGCTGGTCCGCGCCCTGCTTGAAGATGAGCTGGATCGACGACAGCTGCGGCACGGAGCTGGAGCGGATGTCGTCGAGGCCCTTGACACCGTTGAGCGCCTGCTCGAGCGGCACCGTGACGAGCTCCTCGACGTCGGAGGTCGTCATGCCGAGGCAGATCGTCTGGATCTCCACGCGAGGAGGTGCGAACTCGGGGAACACGTCCACGCGCATCGCCTGGAGCTGCAGCATCCCGAGCACCATCATGATCGCGGCAGCCGCCACGACGATGAACTTGAAGCGGAGGCTCGTGCTGACGATGCCGCGCATCAGCGTCCGCTGCTCGGTCATGCTCATTCGCCGCCGACCCCCTCTTCCGCGCCGAGCAGCTCCGGAGCGCCGACGGTGACCACCCTGGTGCCCGGGTCCAGATCCTGACTGAGGTAGGCGAGGCCGTCAGCCTCGACGCGGTCGAGGCTGACGGCGACGCGTTCGAAGGCCCGCTTTCCAGTAACCGCGTAGACCGAGGTGCGCCCCTTGGTGTCGTACAGCACCGCCGAGTACGGGATCACCTGCGTCCCCCCCACGGCGGCGTTCCCGTCGCCCGTGGCGGCACGGACCCGCTCAGTGCGGATGCCGAGCGTCAACACGGCCAGAGCCGTCAGCGTCACCCGGCTGACGTCCCGGCCGGCCACCGGCTCGACCTGCGCGGCCGCGTCGGAGGCCTCGCCGAGGTCCTCCGACCGGCTGCAGCCGACCAGGGTCAAGCCGGTGACGACCAGCACGGCTGCGAGCCGCTCACGTCGCCGGTACACGGTCCGTCTCCGTTTCCCGCGGTGCCGGAACACGGACGGCAACGTCCTGTGGGCCCATGTCCCGGCCCGGCGCGGCCGGGACGAAACGCACGCAGAGCACGGGGAGGATCAGCAGGGTCAGCATCGCCGAGGTCACCAGGCCACCGAGCAGAACGACCGCGAGGGCGTGCACGACCTCCTCACCCGCCACGGTTCCGACGACCACCAGGGGAAGGACGGCGACAGCGGTCGTGAGCGAGCACACCACGACCGGTGCGGAGCGTTCCTGCGCCGCCCGGACGGCCGCGGTGGGGCCGAGCGGATCCCCGTCGGCACGCAGCTGCTGGAACCGTCTCACCAGCACGATGTTGTGCCGGGCGGCTATGGCGAGGACGGCCAGCAGCCCGGACAGTGCTCCGGCGGACATGAGACCGCCGGCGAGCCCGGCGGTGAGGACGCCACCGACCAGCGCGAGCGGCAGGGTGACGAACAGCAGCAGCGCGGCGCGCCAGCTCCCTGTCGCCGCCTGCAGCAGCAGGAGGATGCCGATGGCGGCCGCGACGGCGATCCCCAGGATGCGCAGGTCGGCTCGCTGTGCGTCGGAGTAGTTGTCGAACACCTCGGCGTGGTACTCGAGGGGGAACCGCAGGGCGGCCACCCGACTGCGGACGTCGTCGACCGCGTCGCCGCCATCCCGACCCGACACGTCCGCGGTGACCGCGAGGCTTCGAGACACGTCGTCGTGTCGGATGACCGTCGGGTACGGACGCAGCTGCACCGATGCGACCTCGCCGAGCCGGATGTGGCCTCCGTCGGGGGTGTCGATCAACAGGTTCTCGACGCTGGCGACGTCGCTGCGCGTCGCCGGGTCACCCCAGACGACGACGTCGAAGATCTTCTGCTGCTCGTACAGGTTCCCGACGAGCAGCCCGGAGAGCAGCGTCGCTGTCTCGCGCCGCACGTCGCCGGCCTTGATGCCGACGCGCTGCGCGGCCGCAAGGTCGACCTTGATCTGCAGCGTGGGCTCGGTCGACAACGCCTGGACCCGGGCGCCTTCCACGCCGTCGACCGAGGAGATGGCCTGCCGGACCTTCGCTGCCTGGGCGCGCAGCTGGGGCAGGTCTGGGCCGTAAACCCGCACCACCACCGGGCGGGTGCTGCCGGTGTCGGCTGCCTGGAGCCGGTCCTCGGCATAGGTGGCCAGCTGGTGGTCGAACTCGGGATGGTTGCTCAGCCGGTGGCGGATCGCGTCGATGGTCGCGTCGTACGGGGCGTCGTCGGCGATCGTCACCCAGAGCTCGCCGGCGCTCGTGGCGACGACCTGGTCGGACGTGATCGCCCGCCCGACGTGCACCCCTACCTCGGTGACCCCCGGCACGGCACGGACCTCGCGGGTGGCCGCCGCCGCGATGCGGTCCATCGCCGGCACTGAAGCACCGGGCGCCGCCTCGAAGGGGGCGACGAGCTGGCGCTGGTGGGGCGCGGGGATGAGCGCGCGGCTCGACAGCTGGGGCAGCACGGCGAGCGCGCCCAGGGCGAGCACGGCGACACCGACGTAAGCCACCACGGGTCGCCGGACGTACCGCCCCAGGGTCTGCTTGGTTCCCCGTTCGATCCACCGGAACGCTGCCGGGGCGTCCGTCTTGTCGGAGGCGCCGCGACCGGACAGCAGTCCGACGGCCAGCGCCGGGGTCACCGTGAGCGCCGCCACGAACGAGGCCAGGACGGCCAGCGCGTACGACGTGACAAGTGGCCGGCCGAAGGACCCGGCCACGTCGCTGAGCAGGAAGACGGGCACGGCTGCCAGCAGCAGCACGAGGGTCGCGTAGAGGAGCGGGCCGCGGTCCTCCAGCGCGGCCTCGGTCAGGACCTCGGTCGTGGACCGGCCGTCACCGATCTCGCCATGCTCACGCATCCGCCGCCCGATCGAGGTCGCGCTGACGACCACGTCGTCGATCACGACGACGAGGGCGACGACCAGCCCCGCCAGGACCATGGTGTTGAAGGTCGCCCCGCGCAGGTCGAGGACGGCGACTGCAGCCGCGAGCGACACCGTCGTCGACACGAGGCTGACGACCGCAACCCGCCAGGAGAAGAAGAGCAGGGTGAGCAGGACGAGGACCAGGAGGAGGGCGACGACCGCCGCCGTCCCGACGTTGTGCAGGGCCTGGTCGATGAAGCTCGCGGGGCGGAACACCTTCGTGTCGATCGTGATCCCGCGCAGGCCGGGCGCCAGCGCCGCCATGGCGTCCTCGAGGTGGCGGGTCACCTCGCGGGTGTTGGCCTCCGGGAACTTCTGGATGACCAGCATCAGCGCCGGGCCGTCCCGCAGCACCGCGTCACCGATCAACGGCTGGTGGTCCTCCACGACACCAGCCACCTCGCCGAGTCGCATGGTCCGCCCGTCGGCGTTGTGGAGCGTGACCGAGGCGAGCTGGTCGGGGGTCGTGATCGGCTGGACGTGCTGAACCCCGAACCGCTGATTCGCTGTGTCCACGAAGCCACCGGTGCCCGGCGTCGAGGCCTCCAGGAACGTCAACGGCGACACCCACAGCGCGTTGCCGGTCGTGTTGATGACGCTGTCGAGGGTGACGCCGGACCTGGCGAGCTTCTCCGGGTCCACCCGGACCTGCAGCTGGCGGTCCCGCAACCCGAAGATGGCCACGTTGGCCACGCCGGGGATGCCCATCAGGCGGGGCTTGATCTTCCAGCGTGCGAGCACCGACATGTCGATGAGCGAGAGCTGCTTGGAGGTCAGGCCGATCATCATCACCCGGCTCTCCGAGGCGAGCGGCTGGATCATGATCGGCGCGCTGCCCACTGCCGGAAGCGCATGCGCCTGCGACAGCCGTTCCTGCACCATCTGGCGTGCCTGGAGCACGTTGGTGCCCCGTTCGAAGATGAGGTCGATCGAGGACAGACCCGTCATGGAGTCGGAACGGATCTTGTCCAGCCACGGGACGCCGTTCAGCAGGTCCTGCTCGATGGGCACGGTGATCAGCTGCTCGACCTCTGCCGCTGACAGCCCGAGGGCCTCGGTCTGGATCTGGACCGTGGGCGGCATGAACTCCGGGTAGATGTCCACCGGCGCGTCGTGCAACTGCACGAACGCGAACACCGGCGCCGCCACGGCGGCCGCCACGACCAGTCGTCTGAGTCTCAGGCTCGAGCTGACGATCCAACGCATCATCGCCGCAGACCACCTTCGCCGTCGGGCGGGCGGCAGAGCTCCCGCGTCTCGACGCTAGGCACCGCGAGCCGGGTCGTCGTCCGCCGCCGGACCCGTATTCCTCCTACCCGTGGGGGGAGGTGCTTCGTCCGTCCTGAGGGGGAGACGCGGGTGGGAGGACTAGATCGTTCCTGGTGCCACGAGACCGCTCTCGTAGGCAAAGATGACCAGGTGCACGCGGGTGCGCGCCCCGAGCTTGGTCAGCAGGTGTGCGACGTGGGTCTTGACGCTGCTCTCCGCGAGGTGCAGCGCCTGGGCGATCTCCGCGTTCGACGAGCCCCGGGCCAGCGCCTCGAGCACGGCGAGCTCCCGCTGGGTCAGGCGGTCCAGGAGCTGCGAGTGCTGTGGCGCCGACGAAGGCAGCCGGCTTGCGTACTTGTCCAGGAGCCGCCTGGTGACCGTCGGTGCCAGCAGCGCGTTGCCGGCGGCGACGACACGGACGGCGTTGACGAGCTCCTGCGGCGTCGCGTCCTTGAGCAGGAACCCGCTGGCGCCGGCGCGCAGCGCGTCGACGACGTACTCGTCGAGGTCGAACGTCGTCACGACCAGTACCTTGGTCGCCGCGGCGCTTCCGGGCGCGGTCAGCTGACCCGTCGCCGTGACGCCGTCCAGGGTGGGCATCCGGATGTCCATGATCACCACGTCGGGCCGCAGCCGCTGGGCGAGCTCGACCGCTTCCGACCCGTCCGCCGCCTCACCGACGACGTCGACGTCGTCCTCGGCGGACAGGCACATCCGCAGGGCAGCGCGCATCAGCGGCTGGTCGTCGGCGACCAGCACGCTGATGCTCACGCCGCCCCGCCGTTGACGGGCAGCTGCGCGGTAACGCGGAAGCCGTGGCTGCCCACGGGCCCGGCGTCGAGGCGGCCTCCGAGCAGAGCGGCGCGCTGGCGCATGCCGACGAGCCCCTGGCCGGGGATGGGGTCGCGGAGGCACCCGTGGCCGTCGTCGTGGACCTCGACCTCGAGGACGTCGGGTCGGTAGCCGATCACGACGTCCGCGTGCGCCGGTCCCGCGTGCTTGAGACTGTTGGTCAGCGCCTCCTGCACGATGCGGTAGGCACTGAGCTCGACCCCGGCGTCCAACGGCCTCGGCGTTCCTACGGTTGAGAGGTCGACCGACAGGCCGGCTCGCCGGGCCTGCGCGACGAGGGCGGGCAGCTGGTCGAGACCGGGAAGGGGAGCGAGCTCGGTCGCACCGTGCTGCGTGTGCAGAACGCCCAGCAGCCGCCGCATCTCCGTCAAGGCTTCGCGACCCGTCACCTCGATCGAGCCGAGGGCCTCCCTCGCCTGGTTCGGGTTGCTGCCGAACACCTTCTGGGCACCGCCGGCCTGAGCCACGATCACGCTCACGTGGTGGGCGACGATGTCGTGCAGCTCCCGGGCGATGCGCGACCGCTCCTGCTCGACCGCCAGTGCCGTCTTGGCCGCCTGGGTGTCCGCCAGCTGGCGAGCCTGCCGCTCCAGCAGGGTGGTGCGGACCCGGCTGAGCTGCACGCCGTACCCCAGCAGCGACGCTGCCGCGATCGAGACCAGGTAGTCCAGCGGCGCGTCGTCCGTGAGCGGGTCGTTGTGGATGAGCGCAGCGACCACGGTGCAGGTGGCCATGGCCGCCGCGGTCACGGCCGCGACGGGTGGTGCGCTCCGGGCGGCGACGGTGAAGAGCGCGATGAGCGGGGCGAACGGCAGCGGAGGTGCGTGGTAGCCGACCGCCTCGAAGGCGAGGAACGCCAGGCACACGACGGTGAAGACGAGCAGCGGTGCGCGCCGTCGCCACACGAGGGGCACCGTCTGGGCGAGCAGCAGCATGGCTCCGAACGAGTCGGCCGGGTGGAGTCGGTCCCCCTCCTCCGGCGTGCCCACGCCGACGAAGCTGGCGTAGGTGAGACCGGTGATGAGCAGCGCCAGGAGGCCGTCCGCCACCAGCGGGTGCACCCGAGGTGCCTCGGCGGCCAGCCGGGCCTCGGCAGCGACGACAGACCCCATGTGCGTCACCCCCCTCGGCCGGCCCGCGAGACCTCACCTGCGTGCGGACGCGAGGACCTGATGGACCGGTCGCTGCGCCCCTCTCCGGAGCAGGCCGTGCCGGCGGCACCCCAGGCCTGGCTTGCCCTCTCTCCGTGATAGCCCATTCGTCGGCCGCTGGCGACCGGGACGAACTGCCACGCAACCGGCAGTGGGCGCATCCGGTGAGGGGCTCGGGCACGATACGGCTCGTGAGTGGCGAGCGAGACACCGACGGCGCGCGCACCTTCGTCGCGATGGGCGACTCGTTCACCGAGGGCCTCGAGGACGAGCTCGGGCCGTTCGGGCGGCACCTCGGGTGGGCGGACCGGGTGGCCGCGGCGCTGGCCACCCGGGACGGCGGCCTGCGCTACGCGAACCTCGCGGTCCGCGGCCGGCTGCTCGACCAGGTCGTCGACGAGCAGCTGCCGATCGCCCTGGGCCTCTCGCCCGACCTGGTCACCTTCCACGCCGGGCCGAACGACGTGCTGCGCCCGCGCGCCGACGTGCCCGCCGTGCTGCGCCGCTACGACGCGGCCGTCGCGTCCCTGCGCGGCACCGGCGTCGAGGCCGTGCTGTTCACGGTGATCGAGCGGGCGGGTGGGACGGGGCGGACGGCGCAACGCCTCGCCGACCGGTTCGCGGCGTTCAACGCCGGCGTCCGGGACGTGGCGCGGCGGCACGGCGCGCTGCTGGTCGACCAGGGTGCGGTGCCGGCGCTGCAGGACCGGCGGCTCTGGCACGAGGACCGGCTGCACCTCGCGCCCGAGGGGCACGCGCGGGTCGCCGCGGCGGTGCTGGAGCGGCTCGGCGTCGACGACCCGGCACTGCTCGGCGGCGAGCCGGGGTGGTGGCAGGTGCCGCTGGCGCCGGGCGCCCGACCCCGGCGGCGGGCCGACCTGGTCGCCGACGTGCGGTGGGTTCGGCGGTACTTCCTGCCGTGGGTGGGCCGACGCCTCCGCGGGGTGTCGAGCGGCGACCGCCTGACGGCCAAGCACGCCGAGCTGGTCGACGTACTGCCGAAGTAGGTCAGTCGGCGGACGACGCCAGCCGCTGCTGGTACAGCCGCAGCGCCTCGACCCGCGTCGCGGCCTCCGCGACTCGCTCCTCGGCGAGCCGGCCGCTCTCGACGGCACGGATCACCGCCCTGCGGGCCTTCTCCGGCCGGAACGAGTTGAGCACGAGATCGTTGCCGGCGAGCAGCGAGCGCACCGCGCCCTCCGCCGGGCCGAACCGGCCGTGGATCGGGCCCATCCCCTGCGAATCGGTGATGATCACCCCGTCGAAGCCGAGCCGGTCGCGCAGCAGCCCTTCGAGCACCGGCCGGCTCAGCGAGGCGGGCATGTCCTTCTCCAGCGCGGCGACCGCAACGTGCGCGCTCATGAGCACGGGCGCGCCGGCGTCGATCGCCGCGCGGAACGGCACCAGGTCGGTCCGCATCAGCTCGTCCACCGGCTTGCGCTGCACGGGCAAGGACCGGTGGCTGTCGCCGCTGACGGTGCCGAGGCCGGGGAAGTGCTTCACCGTGGGGATGACGCCGGCCTGCAGGTAGCCCTCCACGCTGGCCACCACCATCTCGGCCGCCTCGTCGGGGTCGCGCGAGTAGGCCCGGGAGCCGATCACCGAGGACCCGTCGGGGTCCACGTCGGCGACTGGCGCCAGCACCATCGTCACGCCCAGCTGGCGCAACGTGCCACCGTTCTGCCGGGCGACCTTGCGGGCGTACGCGGGGTCGCCGGTCGCGCCGACGGTGGCCGCACCGGGCACGACATCGACGCCCTCCTTGAGACGTTGGACGACGCCGCCCTCCTGGTCCATGGCGACCAGCAGCGCCAGTCCGTCGGGGCCGTCGCCTGCGTCGTGCAGCTGCTGGGCGAGCCGGGCGACCTGGTCGGCGTCTCCGATGACTTCCGGGCGGAGGAAGAACCCGCCGTACGGCTGCGCCTCGGCGACCTCGACGGGGGAGTCGACCTGGTGCATGAGCTGGTTCTGCGCGGCCTCTGCCGCGGTGGGGTCTGCGCCGTCGTACCCCCAGAAGCCGGGCATCAGCACGGTGGCGACCTTGTCCTCGAGGCTCATGGCCGCGACTGTTCCGCGGGCCTCCTCGATCTCGCCCATGGTGGGTCCCCACCCGCTGGGCGCGTCGGGGTCGACGGTGGGGGAGGGCGTGCTGTCGGCTGAGTGCCGGCCGGACTGGGCCGCGGGCCTGCTCGTTGCGCCGCCGTCGTCGCCGAGGACGCCGCAGCCGCTGACCGCCGAGGCGGCCAGCAGGAGTGCCCCCAGGGCCGGAACTCGTCGCATCGCCCGCCCATCGTGCCATCCGGCCCGTCGGCCGCTGTCATCGCCGGGACCTGGGCTCGTCGGCATGCGGCGGCGACCGCGCGCGGGGACGCCGGCTATCCCGATCCCGGCTTCGGGCTGTTCGTGCTGACCGCCGGGTTCCTGGCTAACCGCGGGACCTGCTGCCGCGCCCCCTCGGTCGTGGGCGACGTCTCGTGCCGACACGCCGGCAGACACGCCGGCCACCCGGTCAGGTACGTCGCCCGCGGCGTTGCTGACCGGCGCGTTCGCTCGTGTGTCAACAGGCCGCGCCCGGCCGAGGCGCCCTCCACACCTGGGGGTCGGTGCCTGCGCGGCGCGCCGGGCTGGGGCAACGGTCCACCCGTGACGGACGAGCTCGAGCCTCGGACCGTGCCGAGCCGGCCGGTCCGGACCGGCCAGGCGCTGGCCGGCGGCGTCACGGCCCGGGAGCTGGCCGGTCCGCTCTGGCAGCGGCTCCATCACGGCGTGCACGTCGACGCCTTGCTCGACCGGTCCGATCCAGATCTTCGGATCGCCGCCGCGGCCGCCGTGCTGCCCGCCGGCGCTGCGATCGGCGGGTGGGCGGCACTACGCGTCCTCGGCGCGCGCGAGCTCGACGGCCGCGCAGGCCCCGGCGGGTCGATGCTGCTGCCGGTGACGGTCTGCGTCGGGCGCAGCGGGCGGATCCGACCCCGCCCGGGGATCCTCCTCGACCGCAGCCGGCTCGACGACGGCGACCTGTCCGAGGCGGACGGCCTGACCGTGACCGCTGGTACGCGTAGCTGCGTCGACGTTGCGCTGCGAGAGCCGGTGGAGCTGGCGGTGGGCATGCTCGATGTCGCGGGCCGATCTGGAGTCGCCCGTCTGGAGCGCGTGCGCGACCGCGTCCTCGGCACCACCCGACGCCGTGGCCTGCTCCGTGCCAGAGTCGCGGTCACCCTGGCCGATGGCCGCTCGAAGTCCGTCCCGGAGAGCGTGCTCAAGGTCGTGTGGGTCCTCGAGGCAGGTCTGACCCGCCCTCTGGTGAACCGCACCCTGGTCGACGAGGACGGGTTCGCGTTGGGGGAGCCCGACCTGCTCGACCTCGAGGCCGCGCTCGTCGCTGAGTACGACGGGGCGACCCATCGCGAGCTCCGGTCGCACACCGGCGACAACGCTCGGGAGGAGGCGTTCGAGGACCACAACCTGACGGTCGTCCGGGCCACAAGCCTCGATCTGTGGCCCCGGCGACCGCAACTGGTGCGTCGGCTCCTGGCCGGGCGGGCTCGGGGCCTTGCGAGGGACCGCTCCCGCGACCGGTTCTGGCTGCGCGCCGCATGACGTCGCCGGACTCGAGGTTGTCGGCGACCTTCCGTGCGACCCAGGCGGCGCGTCGGGCGGTGTGCCGGTGAGCGTTGTCGCCCACGGTGGAGCACATTGGCCGCCCGTTCCACATGGTGGACACGTCGATGAGCGGTTGTGGACGCAACGGTGGATGACCGGGGGAAGGCTGTGGACGGTGCGGGGACAACCCGGTCCCCAGCTGTGGATCATCCTGTGGATCCAGAAATCCGTCGAAATACCTCCGGCAAACCCCTTGTGGGGCTTGCGGTCCCGGGCGTAGAAATCTCCCACGTCACCGGGAACGGGGACCGGCCCGGGGGAGACCCCGGGGCGTCGGAAGCGGCGGGAGACCGCAGCAACCGGCGGGTTCTCGAGAACGGTGGCTGGTTCCGAGGTGTGGACGGGCGAGCGATCGACCGCCTGGACCTCAGGACCGTGCCGCGAGGCGCACCGACTGGGCGACCAGACGGGAAGCGGACGTGGCACCGCCGCGAGGCGCACCGACCGGGCAACCGGACGGGAAGCGGACGCGGCACGGTGTCCCGAAGCGCTCCGACCGAGCAATCGGACGGCAAGCGGACGAGACACCAGCGTGGTGCGGCGCGCAGGCCGAGCGATCGGACGGCACGCAGTCACCCGCAGCGCCCCGACAGCGCATCTGCCGAGCGATCGGCGGGCAGCGGGCGAGGCGTCGCCCCGCACCGACGACAGCTGAGTGATCAGCAGCCGCCGATGCAGGGCTGGCGAGGCCCCTCCATCTCATGCATGGAGGGGCCTTCGTCATGTCTGACGAAGGCCCCTCTTCCCCCCACCACGACGAACGACGCTAGGCAACCTCGTCCGGGATCCGCAGGTCGGCGACGACCAACTGTGCCTCCACCACCTCGATGGCGCGGGCATGCGCCTTCTCCAACGACGCGCGGCGGATCTCGGCGGCCTGCCGCCGACTGTCCTCCATCGCGTCCCGGCTCTCGAAGGTCACCGACGAGACGGCGATCCCGCTCGCCCGGTCCACCATGAGCGTCGTGCTGCAGAACCCAGGAACCAGCGAGAGGGCCGGCACCGATGTGGTGCGGTACGTGTCGATGAGCAGGTCCATATCGGCGGGCACGACCTGCACCCGGGTCGACCGGTCGCCCATGCCTGGCTCCGTGTGACGTACCCGGTGCAGCTCTGGGACCTCCCACTGCTCCACGCGGGCCTCCCCGCCGAGCAGCCTCGCAGTCTGCGACCGGACGACGCCCAGCGCGTCCAGGCTGTCCCGAAGCGCGGGCGCCGAACCCCATGCCGTGGTGACGACGGTCCGTCCGGTCACCCGGTTCACCAGCATCAGCACTCCGAGGTTGCCGTCGAACCGACCCACGAACGGCACCACCTCGTCGCGCACGAAGTGGATGCCGTCGTCGATCCGGCGCGGGTCGGCGTCGATCACTGTGCTGCGGAAGAACATCGCGGCACCCTCCCGACCATGGGCGCCACCCGAGCCGGTGCCGCCCGACTGCTGTCACCGTGCTCCGCGGCCCGGAGGCGGGCAACCACCCGAACTGACCATTCGCTGGCACCGCACGCACAGCCCGCCCACAGGTGACACCCAGGTCGGGCGGCCACCTTCTCCCCATGGCCGCAGCCGACGTGGGGACGCCTCGGATGCCTGACTCTGCGGTCCGCAGCGCCGGTCAGCCGCGATGGGCGGGCGACGCGGCTCTCGCGGCCGTCGCAGCGAGCCTCACCGTGGTGACTGCGCTCTGGGTCGGCAACCACGGTCTCACCGACCTCGTGGCGGGCCTCGGGCCTGCCCTCACGTCGCTGGGCCGCCTGGCGGGGCTCGTATCGGCCGACCTGTTGCTCGTGCAGGTGCTCGCGATGTCGCGGGTGCCGTGGGTGGAGCGGGCGTTCGGGCAGGACCGGCTCGCCCGGTGGCACCGACTGCTGGGGTTCACGTCGTTCTCTCTCGTGCTCGGGCACATCGCCCTCGTCACCCTCGGCTACGCCGCAACGGCCCGCACGGGGGTGGCGACCCAGCTCTGGGACCTCGTGGTCACCTACCCCGGCATGCTGCTGGCGACGGCAGGCACCGGGTTGCTCGTCCTCGTCGTCGTGACATCGGTGCGCGCCGCGCGCCGACGACTGCGCTACGAGTCCTGGCACCTGCTGCACCTCTACGCCTACCTCGGCGTCGGCCTCGCCCTGCCGCACCAGCTCTGGACCGGCAGCGAGCTGGTGTCCTCGCCGGCGGCACGGGCGTACTGGTGGTCGGTGTACCTGGTCACGCTCGGCGCGGTCCTGGCCTTCCGGGTGGGCCTGCCCGTCTACCGCACGCTGCGCCACCGGCCGGTCGTCACAGCCGTCGTGGACGAAGCGCCGGGCGTGGTCTCCCTGCACCTGGCCGGCCGCGACCTGCACCGGCTGCCGGTGCGCGCCGGCCAGTTCTTCGTCTGGCGCTTCCTCACCGGCGCGGGGTGGACGCGCGGTCACCCGTTCTCGCTCTCCGCGGTGCCGCACCCGGGCCTGCTGCGGATCACCGTCAAGGACCTGGGGGACGGAAGCGGGGCGTTGGCCGGCGTGCGGCCGGGCACCAGGGCGGTCATCGAGGGCCCGTACGGGGCGCTCACCGCGCAGCGGCGGACGCGCCCCGCGGTGACCCTGCTGGCATCGGGCATCGGCATCACCCCGCTGCGCGCGCTGCTCGAGGAGCTCGACCTGCCGCCGGGTGCGGTGACGCTGCTCTACCGGGCCGGCGACGACAGCGACCTCGTCTTCGGCGCCGAGCTGGACGCGCTCGTCCACGCCCGCGGGGCTCGGGTCGTCCGGCTGCTCGGGCACCGGGCCGGCGCCGGCTCCTGGCTGCCGGCCGCCCTCGGACACCTCGGTGACGCGGAGGCGCTGCGGCTGCTGGTGCCGGGCATCGAGCGGCAGGACGTGTTCGTGTGCGGGCCCGAGCCCTGGATGGACGCGGCCCTCTCCGCGCTCGCCGCAGCGGGTGTCCCGTCCGGGCAGGTCCACGTCGAGCGCTTCGCCTGGTGAGAGGACAGACAGGCATGC
>DASVBQ010000085.1:0-2085 GCA_036375795.1 Actinomycetes bacterium | reverse complement strand
GAGGCCTCGATCGGCAAGGCGGCGACCGACGAGCTGGCGGTCATGGTCGACACCTTCCGGCCGCTGGACCTGCTGGAGCCGGCGCTCGCGTGCGAGGACACGTCGTACGCATGGACCTGGGCCGGCCGGACCATCGACCCGTCCGCAGACTCCACGACCGGCTGACCCGCAGCCGCCCGCCACACGCGGGCGACAACAGGGAACAGGGAAGGAAGGGGTCAGAGGCCGCGGCGGCTGCGGCTGCGGCCGCGAAGGGCAGGAACAACGAACATCACGACGACAGCGATCAGGGCGATGATGAGCAGCAGCTTGAGCATGGTCCGTCCTTCGTCTGGCGGGCAGTGACCCTCTAGATGCCCCTTGGCCCGCGCGTCACACCCCCGAACGGTCACGGTCTGAGGCAGGCGGCCGGCAGCTCGAACCAGCGCAGGTGCTCGAAGTCGGCCGACACCAGGTCGGCCCGCGCGGATCCGTCCGGCGCGACGTCCGCGGCCCGGGCGAAGATCTCACGCGCCTCGTCGAGGTAGCCGGAGAGCGCCGACTCCGGGACCGGCTCGTCGTGGTGGGGGTAGAGCATCTCGCCCGTCGTCGGGTCGTAGCTCACCTGGCTGAGCCGCAGCGGCGGCTCCACCGGTCCCGCGCGGTGCCGCCACAGTCCGGTCGACGGCTCGAAGGTGTAGTCGGGCAGGAGTCGCCATCCGTGCTCGGCGACCAGCCCGACCGCATCGACGACATAGTCGTGCACGGCCGCGGAGACGAAGTAGTTGAAGTTGACCCGCACCCAGCCCGGCTTGATGCCTTCGCAGCCGTGCGCGATCTCGCGCTCGAACTCGTGCGAGCGCTCGAGGTCGATGCCGAGCAGCCGGTGGCCGTACGGCCCGGCGCAGGAGCAGCCGCCACGGGACTGGATCCCGAAGAGGTCGTTGAGCAGCGCCACCACGAAGTTGTGGTGGAGGTAGCGCCCGCCCGGCCGGCGCACCACGAACGACACGATGGACAGCCGTTCGGCGTCGAGGTTGCCGAGGATCTCGATGCTCGGGTGCTCCCGCCACGCCTCGACGGCCGTGCGCAGGAGCACCTCCTCGCGGGCCCGGATCGTGTCGACCCCGACGGCCTGCTTGAGCTGGAACACCAGCCCGGCCCGGATCGACTCGACGATCGCCGGGGTGCCGCCCTCCTCGCGGTGGGCGGGGTCGTCGAGGTACCGGTGCTCCAGCGGGTTCACGTACGCGACGGTCCCCCCACCGGGCACCACCGGCACCCGGTTGGTCAAAAGCTCGCGCCGGACGACGAGGACGCCCGGGGTCCCCGGCCCACCGATGAACTTGTGCGGTGACAGGAACACGGCGTCCTTGTGGCACATCGGGTGCTCGTCGCAGGCCCGGTTCATCTCGATGTCGACGTACGGTGCCGCGGCCGCGAAGTCCCAGAACGACAAGGCGCCGTGCCGGTGCAGCAGGTCGGCGATGCGGTGGGTGTCGCTGACGATCCCGGTGACGTTGGACGCGGCGGAGAACGAGCCGATGCGCAGCGGCCGGTCGGCGTACTCCGCCAGCCGCTGCTCGAGCACGGCTTGGTCGATGTGCCCGTCTCGGTCCTCGGGGATCGTGATGACGTCGCAGATCGACTCGCGCCAGGGCAGCTCGTTGGAGTGGTGCTCGAACGGGCCGATGAACACGACCGGTCGCTCGTCGCGCGGTATCTGGTCGGTCAGGTGGTAGCGGTCGTCGAGGTCGGCCGGGACCCGCAGGTTCAGCAGCCCGATCATCTTGTCGATGGCCGCTGTCGACCCCGACCCGCAGAAGATGACGACGGTCTCCTCGGTGCCGCCGACGACGTCCCGGATGATGCTTCGGGCGTCCTCCCGCAGGCGGGTGGTCTGCAGCCCGGTCCCACTCGACTCGGTATGCGTGTTGGCGTACCGCGGGAGCACCTCGTGGCGGATGAAGTCCTCGATGAACGTCAGCGCCCGGCCGCTGGCCGTGTAGTCGGCGTAGGTCACCCGGCGCGGACCGTACGGCCCGTGCATCACCTGGTCGTCGCCGATCACCGACTCCCGGATCCGGGTGAGCAGCGGGCTCTCGG
>DASVBQ010000081.1:0-2030 GCA_036375795.1 Actinomycetes bacterium | reverse complement strand
CGAGGATCTGCGCGACGTGGTCTCCTCGCCGCACCCGCCGGAGGCGCTGGCGCCGCGGCGCCGGGACGACCCCGACGACCACTTCGAGCCGCCGCCGCCCCCTCCCCTGCCGGACGTCGACACGATCGCCCGGTTCGCCTGGGCCGGCGCGCTGGGCGGGCCGCTGGTGCTCGTGCTGGCGGCGCTCGCCGGCCTGCCGATGTCGGGGTGGGTCGGGTTCCTGGCACTGGTGGCGTTCATGGCAGGCTTCGTGACGCTCGTCGCCCGCATGAAGGACCGTCCGCCGACGGACTCCGGCCCGGACGACGGGGCAGTCGTCTAGCCCGAAGGGAACCAGCGGAGTGCAGAGCGAGACCGTCGAGGTACGCGGCCACCTGATCGACTCGGGCGTCCTGTCCCGCGTGCTGGACGACATCCTCGAGTACGGCTGCGACTACTCGATCGACAAGTTCGAGGTCGGCAAGACGCCGGTCGACGAGTCGTACGCCCGGCTGACCGTCAAGGCACCGGACCACGAGGAGCTCGCCCGCATCGTCATGCGCCTGCAGACGCACGGCGTGAACCCCACCGACCCGGGCGAGGTGCTGCTGCGCACCGTCGAGTCCGACGGTGTCTTCCCGGACGACTTCTACTCCACGACCAACCTCGAGACGGTCGTGCGCCTGCGCGGCCAGTGGGTGCCGGTCGAGAACCCCGAGATGGACTGCGGCATCGTCATCGTGGAAGACCGGGCGCGGACCATCGCGGTCAGCGACATCCGCAAGGGCGACCGGGTCGTGTGCGGCGCGAGCGGGGTGAAGGTCGTGCCGCTGCCGGCCATCGACCGCAGCCACGGCGGGTTCGAGTTCATGCACTCCGATGTGTCCTCGGAGAAGCCGCAGGCACTGCTGGTGCGCCAGATCGCCCAGCAGATGCGCGACGTCAAGGCCGAGGGCAAGAAGGTGCTCTGGGTCGGCGGGCCGGCGGTGGTGCACACCGGCGCGGCCCCGGCGATGGTCGCGCTGGTCGAGGCGGGGTACGTCGACGTCCTCTTCGCGGGCAACGCGCTGGCCACCCACGACATCGAGGCCTCGCTGTACGGCACCTCGCTGGGCGTCGACCTGCAGCAGGGCCGCGGGGTCGAGCACGGTCACGAGCACCACATCCGGGCCATCAACCAGATCCGCAAGGCCGGCTCGATCGCGAAGGCGGTGGAGACCGGGATGCTGACCTCGGGTGTGATGCACGCGCTGGTCCGCAACGGCAAGGAGTTCGTGCTGGTCGGGTCGGTACGTGACGACGGCCCGCTGCCGGACGTCTACACCGACGTGATCGAGGGCCAGCGGGCGATGCGCGCCGGTCTCAAGGACGTCGGCTTCGCGATCATGGTGGCGACGATGCTGCACTCGGTGGCGACCGGGAACATCCTCCCGGCCTCGATCCCGCTGGTGTGCGTCGACATCAACCCGGCGACGGTGACCAAGCTCGCCGACCGCGGGTCGGCGCAGGCCCGGGGCATCGTGACCGACATCGGGCTCTTCCTGGAGCAGCTCGCGCTGGAGCTGGTCCCCGCATACCGCGCGGGCGAGCGCCCCGGCGATGACGCCTGAGCCGAGGGCGCGGACTCAGTCGACGGGCACCCGCAGGGTGACCAGCAGCGGCCGGTGGTCGCTGGCCCGCTCGACCCCCGGGGCGTCCACCACCTGGTAGTCGACGAGCTCGACTCCCTCGGTCGCGAAGGCCCCGTCGATCCGCTTCTCGGGGTCGTGGGAGGGGTAGGTCGGCCCGCTCCCCGGGCCGAGGTCGCGCAGCCCGTTGTCGGCCAGGTACTGCCAGGCGGCCAGACCGGGGCGTTCGTTGATGTCGCCGGCCGCCAACAGGTGCTCCGCGCCACCGGCCCGGAGGACCTGCTCGGCGGTGCGGACGTGGCCGAGGCGGTCCGCGGCCTTCAGCGGCAGGTGCAGGCTGGCGACCGCCAGCCGGGCGCCGCTCTTCCGGACGACGGCGGCGGCGACGCCGCGGTCCGGCCAGCCGACCCGGTAGCGCGACAG
>DASVBQ010000073.1:0-3481 GCA_036375795.1 Actinomycetes bacterium | reverse complement strand
GGCAGGAGTACTGGCGCAAGGGCGACACGTCCGGCAACGTCCAGTACGTCCGCGAGGTGCGCCTCGACTGCGACGGCGACGCCCTGCTGGTGCTGGTCGACCAGGTGGGGCCGGCCTGCCACACCGGCGATCGCTCGTGCTTCGACGCCGATGTGCTCGTCTCCACCGCCGCGGGCGATGAGCCGTCCCTCCCTGGTGGGTGACCCCCCGCCTGCGTAGTGCCCTGACGCAGACCTGTGCGGCAGGGCAGGAAGCGGCGGACACCGCGCACCGGACACCGCGCACCGGACACCGCGCACCGGACACCGCGCACCGGACACCGCGCACCGGACACCGCGCACCCGGCCACGCCAGGCGTAGTGCCTTGCCGCAGACCTGTGCGGCAAGGCACTACGCGCGGAGGAGTTGGCACCCGGGGTGGGCCCGGTCCTGACGTCTCCGGCCAGGGGCGGCGTCGTCCACCGGGCCCGAGCGGTGCCGCTCGTCCACAGATTCGCCCGGTGCGAATGCGGCGTTCCGGTATCGGTCGACACTCGCATCGTGGGTGAGGGACTCGACCCGGCGCACTTGCTGCGCGCACTGCGGCGCCGAGCGGACATGAGCCAGCGTGAGCTGGCGGCTTCCGCCGGCGTGGCCGTCCGAGCCGTGGTCGGCATCGAGTCGGGTCGGACGGCGCATCCCTGGTTCTCGACGATTGCGTGTCTCGTGGCAGCGGCGGGCTGCCGGCTGGTCGCGGTGGACAGCCGGGGAATGCCGCTGAGCGTGCCGGACAGCGAGCGCCGCGACCGCGGCGACCGCCATTACCCGGCGCACCTGGACGTCCGCTCAGTGGACGCGTTCGGATCGTGGTGGGGCGACGAGCCGATGCTGAGCACGCGCTTCCCGTCGATCTGGCATCTCGCGCCGCGTCGGCGGCCAGAGCGCACCTTCGACCTGTCGCGTGCACGACGGGACGAACGCCGCGAGCGGGCAGCGGACCCAGACAGCACAATGACCCGCATGCCACCGTCCGCCTCGCCCGACCTCGAGACGTTCCGCGAGCTCGCCAAGGACCGTCGCGTCATCCCCGTCACGCGGCGACTGCTCGCGGACGGCGAGACGCCGGTCGGGCTCTACCGCAAGCTCGCCGCCGGGCGGACCGGGACGTTCCTGCTCGAGTCGGCCGAGCACGGTCGGGTGTGGTCGCGCTACTCGTTCATCGGCGTGCAGTCCCACGCGACACTGACCGAGCGGGACGGTCAGGCGCACTGGCTGGGTGACCCTCCGGTCGGGGTGCCCGTCGACGGCGACCCGCTGCAGGCACTGCGCGCGACCGTGGAGACCCTGCACACCGAACGACTGCCCGGCCTGCCCCCGCTGACCGGGGGCCTCGTCGGGCTGGTGGCCTACGACGCCGTACGCCGGCTCGAGCGGCTGCCCAGCGCCACCGTGGACGACCTGCACGTCCCCGAGGTCGCGATGCTGCTGGCCACGGACCTGGCCGTGCTCGACCACGCCGACGGCTCCGTCCTGCTCATCGCCAACGCCATCAACTACGACGACACCGACGAGCGCGTCGACTGGGCGCACGCCGACGCCGTGGAACGGCTCGACCGGATGACGACGGACCTCGCCACCCCGGCGCCCCCGACGGTTGCGACCTTCGACGCCGCCGTCGCCCCGACGTACGACCGGGGGACGAGCAGCGGCGAGTACCGCGCCGCGGTCGAGCGCGCCAAGGAGGAGATCCGCGCCGGTGAGGCCTTCCAGGTCGTCGTCAGCCAGCGCTTCTCGATGCCGTCGGGGGCCGACCCGCTCGACGTCTACCGGATGCTTCGGGCGACCAACCCCAGCCCCTACATGTACCTGCTGCGGTTCGACGGGTTCGACGTCGTGGGATCGAGCCCCGAGGCGCTGGTCAAGGTCACCGACGGGCGGGCGATGATGCACCCGATCGCCGGCACCCGGCCGCGGGGCGAGACCCCCGAGGACGACGCGTCCCTCGCCGCCGACCTGCTCGCCGACCCGAAGGAGCGGGCGGAGCACCTCATGCTCGTCGACCTCGGACGCAACGACCTCGGCCGGGTGTGCGCGCCCGGCACCGTCGAGGTGGTCGACTTCATGTCGGTGGAGCGGTACAGCCACGTCATGCACATCGTGAGCACCGTGGTGGGAGAGGTGGCAGCCGGCCGCACGGCGTACGACGTCCTCGCCTCGTGCTTCCCGGCCGGCACGCTCTCGGGGGCGCCCAAGCCGCGCGCCATGGAGATCATCGAGGAGCTCGAGACGACTCGGCGCGGTGTCTACGGCGGATGCGTGGGCTACCTGGACTTCGCGGGCGATGCCGACACGGCGATCGCTATCCGCACTGCGTACCTGCGCGACGGCGTCGCCTACGTGCAGGCGGGGGCAGGCGTGGTCGCGGACTCCGACCCGGCCGCCGAGGACGACGAGTGCCGCAACAAGGCCATGGCCGTCCTGCGCGCCGTGGCGACCGCCGGCACGCTGCGCCGGGCGAGATGACCGTTCGCCGCGAGGTCACCGGCGTCCTCGCCCTCGCCGTCACGGGGGGAGCGCTGCTGCTCGTCGCCGAGCCCGTGCTCGGCCTCGTGGTCCTCGCGGGCGCGGGCGCGGCGGCGCTGCTCCGGCCCCGCGCACGGGCCGCGGTCGCGGCGGTCGTCCTGCTGGTGGGCCTCGCGGTGCTGGCGGTGGCCTGGGACCGCGGCTCGGCCGTGCTCGCGGTCGGTGGAGTGCTGGTCGTGACGGCCGCCGCGGCCGCGACCGTCCGGTCCGGCCGCTGGCCGCCACCACGCCGCAGGCCCGAGCCGTCCGGCGGCGAGCCCAGCGCGCGCGACACGTGGGACGCGCTGGACCGGGGCGAGGACCCCACCGCCTGACGTCCTGGCACAATCTCCGGCGTCGGTCGAGCCCGGCCGACCCACGAGGAGGAGCGTCATGTCCCACAGCCACGGCAACACGCCCGCCGCCTGGACGGCGGTGGGCATCATGTTCGTCGGCTTCCTGATCAGCGGCATCGCCGTCCCGGCCGAGCTGCCGTGGCTGTTCTTCGTGGGCCTCGCCGTGGTCGCCTTGGGCGCCGTCGTCGGCAAGGTGATGCAGATGATGGGCATGGGGAGCACGGTCAGCTACAAGGACGACCGTGACCCGGAGTACGACGAGCAGCACCAGTCCTGATGACCGCCTCCGAGGGGGATCCCGAGCGTGAGCGACACCGGTAGCAACGACCCGTACGACCCGAACCGCCCCAGCCAGCCCGAGCAACCGCAGCAACCGCAACCACCGCAGCAACCGCAGTGGGGCGCCAACCCGCCCGCCACCCCGCCGAGCCAGCCCGAGTGGGGCGCCCCCCAGGGCGGCCAGCCGCAGTACGGCCAGCCGCAGTACGGGCAGGGCCAGCCCGGCCAGCCGCAGTATGGCCAGCCGCAGTACGGCCAGCCGTACGGCAGCCCGCCCCCGAACTACTTGGTCTGGGCCATCCTCA
>DASVBQ010000071.1:0-7689 GCA_036375795.1 Actinomycetes bacterium | reverse complement strand
TGCGGCGCTGCCCGACGGGCTGCAGGCGGTGACCGGTGCGCAGGCTGCCGACGAGAGCGTGGCCGCGGTACGCAAGGCCGTCCGGTTCATCCCGATGGCACTGATGGCGTTCGTCGCGGTGTCGCTGTTCGTCGCGGCCTTCCTCATCGTGAACACGTTCTCCATGCTGGTCAGCCAGCGACAGCGCGAGTTCGGCCTGCTGCGCGCGGTCGGCGCCACCTCACGCCAGGTCTTCGCGACGGTGGTCGGCGAGGCCCTCGTCGTCGGCGTCGTCGCCTCGGCGACCGGCCTGGGGCTCGGCGTCGCCGCTGCCTACGGCCTGGACGCGCTGCTGCCGGCTCTGGGCATCACCCTGCCGGACACGGACATCCAGGTCCGGGCGTCGGTCGCCGTGGTCTCGCTGGTGGTCGGCACCCTCGTGACGCTGCTCGCCGCCGTCGTGCCGGCCGCGCGCGCGGGGCGGGTGCCGCCGGTGGTCGCGATCCTCGGGCTCTCCACACGTACGCCGAGAGGCTCGCGCGTCGTCGCGACGCTCGGGGGTGTCCTCCTCGCGACCGGAGCCGTTCTCGTGGCCGCAGGTCTCGCGGTCGGCGACGAGACGGGACTGAGGCGGCTCGGCCTCGGGGCGCTGGTCGCCTTCGTCGGCCTCGGCCTGCTCGCGCGTCACCTCGTGCGTCCGCTCGTTGCCGTGGTCGGGCGACCGTGGACCCAGTTCCTGGGCGTGCCGGGCCGGCTCGGCAGCGACCACGCAACCCGGAACCCGCAGCGGACCGTCATGACGTCGGCTGCGCTGACAGTCGGGCTTGCCTTGGTCGCGTTGACGAGCGTGTTCTCGGCTTCGGCGTCAGCGTCGCTCGGCCGGGCGCTGGACGAGGGCCAGCGGGCGGACTACCTGGTGAGCAGCCCGAGCTTCAGCGAGTACTCGACCGAGGTGACCGCCGCGCTGGCCGACCGTGACGAGCTCGATGATGTCGTCGGGCTGCGCACCGGTCGCGTCGAGGTCGCCGGGTCGTCCACCGACCTGGTGGCCGCGGACCAGGCGACTCTGGAGCGGGTGGTCGACCTCGACGTCCAGTCCGGGTCGGTCGCCGACCTCGGCGGCGGCGGTGTCATGGTCCACGAGGACGTTGCCGCGGAGCACCGCTGGCAGGTGGGCGAGGTCGTGGACATGGCCTTCGTCCGCGGCGGCGAGCAGCAGGTCACCGTGGTCGGGACCTTCGCCGAGAAGCGGCTGCTGGGCACCGACTACGTGATCGGCCTGTCCGACCACGACCGCTGGCTCAACCGGCCGCTGGACCGGCTGACCCTGGTCACGGTTGCCCACGGGGTCACCCATCGCGAAGCGGTGGCTGCCCTCGACACGGTGCTCGCCGATCACCCCGAGCTCGAGGCGCGGACGAAGGACGAGGCCCGGGCGGAGCAGCAGCGGCAGCTCGACGAGGTGCTGGCCCTCGTCACCGGCATGCTGGGCCTGGCCCTGGTGATCGCCGTGCTGGGGATCGTGAACACGCTGGCCCTGTCGGTGCACGAGCGGACCTCGGAGATCGGCCTGCTCCGCGCGGTCGGGATGTCCCGACGACAGCTGCGCCGCACCGTGCGTTACGAGGCCGTGCAGATCGCGGTGATGGGTGCGCTGGTCGGCGTCCTGGTCGGGGTCGGCGCCGCCGCAGGGTTGGTCCAGTTGCTGCGCGAGCAGGGGCTCACGGACCTGAGCCTCCCGGTTCGGCAGCTGCTGACGTACCTCCTGCTCGCCGCCACCGCAGGGGTGGCGGCCGCGGCCTGGCCCGCCCGTCGGGCGACGTCGATGGACATCCTGCGGGCGATCGCCCACGACTGAGGGCGGTCCGAGGGCCGCGCCGCGGGCCGCATAGCCTGCCGGAGTGACCCGTCCGATCCGGCGTACGGCCCGCTGCGCGGCAGCCTTCGTGGCGCTCGCCGGAGTCCTCGCCGGCTGCGCGGGCGGGCCGAGCCCGGCGCCGGTGCCGGAGCGGTCCGCCGCTGCCGCACCCGGCCCGACGGTCGACCCCGCGGTGTACGTGGCGGTGGGGGCCAGCGAGACCGTCGGTGTCGGCGCGGCCGACCCGCGGCGGGACGCCTGGCCGCAGGTGCTGCACGACCGGGCCCTGCCGGACTCGAGGCTGGTCAACGTCGGGGTGTCCGGGGCGACGGTCCGCGGTGCCCTCGATGCCCAGCTGCCGAGGGCCCTGGCCGCGGAGCCGGACGTCGTCACGGTGTGGCTGGTCGTGAACGACATCGTCGCTGCCGTCCCGGTTGCGGCGTACGAGCGAGCGCTGCAGCGGCTGGTCCACCGGCTCCGGCGCGGCGGGCAGACCGAGGTGCTCGTCGGGAACGTGCCCGACCTCTGGCGGCTGCCGGCCTACCGCGCCTGCCTGCCGGGCGCCGGGGTCACCGAGGTGCCGTGCCTGCTGCCCTTCGTGCCGAGCGAGGCCGAGGTCCGGGAGACCGTGCGGGACTTCAATGCGGCCGTACGCCGGGTGGTCCGCGCCGAGGGGGCTCGCCTGGTCGACCTGTCGGCGGAGGACGACCTCACGGGCCTGACGGGCACGGACGGTTTCCATCCGAGCACAGAGGGTCACCAGGAGATCGCGCAGGCGTACGCCCGAGTGCTCCGCCACTGAGGCATTCGTCCGAAGATTTTCCGGCGTGGCCGTTTGTCGGCTGACCTGCGGAGACCTATCCTTCCGCATCACCGTTGGCGACCTTGATCGAGTCGCCGCCTCAGCAAGGGGGCCGAGATGGCGGACCAGGGCACCGGGTCGACCGCACGTCGGGGCGGCCGGGTCCGTCACGTCGTGGCGGCAGCGCGCGACGTCGTCCGCCGGGCGTCCGCGCCGGTCAGCGCGGCCGCCACCCGTAAGGCAACGTCGACGGCAAGGGCCACGCCGGCATCTGCCAAGCGCCCGGCCAGCAAGGCCAGCGCCGCCAAGTCGACGACCAGGAAGGCCGCGGTGAAGAAGGTCGCCAAGAAGGCCCCGGCCAAGAAGGTGGCCGCGGCCAAGAGCCCGGCCAAGAAGTCCCCGGCGAAGAAGGTGGCCGCGAAGAAGGTGGCCGCGAAGAACGCTCCCGCGAAGAAGGTGGCCGCGTCCAAGACCCCGGCCAAGCAGACCCCGGCCAAGAAGGTGGCGGCGAAGAAGGCGGTCGCGACCAGGGCCGCGACCAAGACCCCGGCCAAGAAGGCCGCGGCGCAGAAGGCCCCGGTCAAGAAGGCCTCGGTCACGAAGGTGGCCACGAAGAAGGCTCCCGCGAAGGGGACCGCCGCGACCAAGGTCCCGGCCAAGAAGGCGCCCGCCAAGGCGGCCGCGAAGAAGGCGCCCGCCACGAAGGCTGCCACAGCCAAGGCGCCGGCCAAGGCACCGGCCAAGAAGGCGCCGGCGAAGGCGGCCACCCCGCAGGTGAGCACGGCCACGGCGCCTGCGGCGGCGAAGAAGGCGCCGCCGAGCACAGCGGCGGAGAAGGCCGCGGCGAAGAAGGCAGTCCTCGAGGGGACCCCGGTCGCCGCCGCGAAGAGGCAGGCCGCCAGAGCGCCGGCCGCGCGCCGCGCCCCCGCGGCTTCTCCCGCACCCGCCGCGCCGCAGGCGCTGGTCGTCCGGCACGACGAGGAGCCCTGGACCAAGGCTGAGCTCACCGAGGTCCGGACCGAGCTCGAGGACGAGGTTCACCGGCTCCGGGAGGAGCTCGACCTCGCCGAGCACGAGATCGACGACATGCTGCGCGACTCGGGTGACGGCGCCGGGGACGACGCAGCCGACGCGGGGAGCAAGACCTTCGAGCGCGAGCACGAGATGTCGCTGGCCAACAACACCCGTGACATGCTGGTGCAGGCCGAGCGTGCGCTCGGGCGCATCGACAACGGCACCTACGGCATCTGTGAGAACTGTGGCAACCCCATCGGCAAGGCTCGCCTGCAGGTCTTCCCGCGAGCAACGCTGTGCATGACGTGCAAGCAGCGCGAGGAGCGTCGCTGACGGGTTCGCCTCGAGCGGGTCGGCTACCGCTGCTGCTCGCGGTCGCGGGCTCGGTCCTGCTGCTCGACCTGGTCACCAAGGCCCTCGCCGTGCGCGAGCTGAGCGACCGCGACCCGATCAGCCTGCTGGGCGGCGCGCTCACGCTGCGGCTGGTCCGGAACCCGGGGGCCGCCTTCGGCATGGCTCAGGGCATGACCCTGGTCTTCACCGCCGTCGCTGCCGTTGTCGCCGTCGTGATCCTGCGGATGGCGCGCCGGCTGCACAGCAGCTGGTGGGCGGTGGCGCTCGGCCTGGTGCTGGGCGGCGCTCTGGGCAACCTGGTCGACCGGCTCTTCCGCGAGCCCGCTCCGGGCCGGGGCCACGTCGTGGACTTCCTCGAGCTGCCCCGCTGGCCGGTCTTCAACCTCGCAGACTCCGCGATCGTCGCGGCCGGGTTCCTGATGGTGCTGCTGGCCGCCCGCGGCATCCCTCACGACGCGCCCCGAACGGCCGGCGCCGACCCAGCGAAGGGCGCCGAAAAACAGGGGTAACCGAAGGCCCCTCTCCCGCGTCTTCATCACGTGAGGGGCCGACGGCTGCGCAAACCGGAACGTCACGGGCGTATGTCGCGATGTGTGCCAGCGTGCCCGGATGTGACCCATCGATCACGGATCGCTAACCTGTGCCTGCCTCACGGTCGACGACGAGACACGCTCGAGCCGCGAGTCGGCCGGAACGAGGGAGGGGAAGCATGACGTCGGTGGTGCCCGAGCGGGCTTCTGCGCGCCTGCTCGTCGACACCTCGCCGTCCCCGGTCAGCCTCGCCGGGCGCGCCGTCGTCTCCGACACCCGCTGGCTGCGCCGGCTGGGGCGGCGGCTGTTCCTGCTCGACGCCGTGCTGGTCACGACCGCCCTCGGGGTGTCGCTCGGGATCGTGTTCGGCCCCGGCTACAAGGGCCTGTCGATCGGCACCGAGCTGGCCAACCTGCGGCCCAGCTCCTACCTCGTCCTCGGTCCGGCGCTCGCTGTGGCCTGGACGCTCTTCCTGCAGGTCACCCGCACCTACGACGGGCGCATCCTCGGTGTCGGCGGTGACGAGTACCGCCGGGTGGTGCGCGCCAGCGTCTACTTCTGGGGTCTCGTCGCGGTCGCCTGCTACATGACGAAGTTCCAGTTCTCCCGCCTGGCCATGGGGCTGGCCTTCCTCATCGGGACAGCACTCCTGCTCATCGGTCGCTACAGCGCCCGCAAGGTGCTGCACCGGGCGCGGCGCCGCTCCAGCCGGTGGTCGCACCGGGTGCTGGCCGTCGGCGGCCGGGCCGAGGTCGAGGCCCTGGTGGCGGAGCTCGAGCGCGAGCCGTACGCCGGACTCAAGGTCGTCGGTGCCTGCATGCCCCCGGGAGACGCGGCGGGCGGTTGCTCCGTACCCGTGGTGGGCTCACTGACCAGCGTGCCGGAGGCGGTGGCGCGCCTCGGCGTGGACACCGTCGCGGTGACCGCGTCCCGGGGGCTCACCAGCGGCGTGCTCAAGCGGCTCGGCTGGGACCTCGAGGGCGCGGGCGTCGACCTGGTCGTCGCGCCGGCCCTGACGGACGTGGCGGGTCCGCGCGTCCACGTGCGCCCGGTCTCCGGACTGCAGCTGCTCTACGTCGAGCAGCCGGAGTTCACCGGCCCCACCCGGGTGATGAAGGAAGCGTTCGACCGGGCCTCCGCGGCGGTCGCGCTCACCGTTGTCAGCCCGCTCATGATCGTCATCGCCCTGCTCGTCCGGCTGAGCAGCTCCGGCCCGGTGATCTTCCGCCAGGTCCGCGTCGGCCGCGACGGCGCGATGTTCACGGTCTACAAGTTCCGCACCATGGTCGTGGACGCCGAACGGCGGCTCGGAGACCTGTGGCACCGCAACGAGAGCAACGAGGTGCTCTTCAAGCTCCGGGAAGACCCGCGGGTGACTCGCGTGGGACGGGTCCTGCGTCGCTTCAGCCTCGACGAGCTTCCCCAGCTGGTGAACGTGCTGCTCGGCAGCATGAGCCTGGTCGGTCCGCGGCCCGCGCTGCCGCACGAGACCGAGCAGTACGGCCGAGCCACCTCTCGCCGCCTGCTCGTCAAGCCCGGCATCACCGGGCTCTGGCAGGTGAGCGGGCGCTCCGACCTCTCGTGGGAGGACAGCGTCCGGCTGGACCTCTACTACGTGGAGAACTGGTCGTTCGCCGGCGACATCCAGATCCTCTGGAAGACGCTGCACGCCGTCGTCAGCAGCCGCGGCGCCTACTGACCCGCGGGCGCCGACCGGGGAGCGTTCCCCGGCGGCCACGTACCCTCGTCGGGTGACCGAGCCCACCCCGGAGCGCCGCACGCTGCCCGTCCCGGAAGGGCTCGCCGGTGAGCGGCTCGACGCCGCCCTGTCCCGGCTCTTCGGCTTCTCGCGGACCAAGGCGGCCGAGCTGGTGAGCACCGGGGACGTGCTGGTCGACGGGGCCCCGGCGGCGAAGTCGGACCGGGTGCACGCCGGGGCGTGGCTGGACATCGCGGTGCCTGCGCCGCCGTCGGTGCCCGCGGTGGTGGCCGAGCCGGTGCCCGGGATGGCGGTGGTCTACGACGACGACGACCTCGTCGTCGTCGACAAGCCGGTCGGCGTCGCCGCGCACCCGAGCCCCGGCTGGACCGGCCCCACCGTGGTAGGGGGCCTCGCGGCGGCCGGCTACCGGGTCTCGACCAGCGGGGCGGCGGAGCGTCAGGGCATCGTGCACCGGCTCGACGTCGGCACCAGCGGGTTGATGGCCGTGGCCAAGTCCGAGCGGGCGTACTCCGTGCTCAAGCGAGCCTTCAAGGAGCGCACCGTCGGCAAGACCTACCACGCGCTCGTCCAGGGCCACCCGGACCCGTTGCGGGGCACCATCGACGCGCCGATCGACCGGCATCCGACCCTCGACTACAAGTGGGCGGTCGTGGCCGGCGGCAAGCCCAGCATTACCCACTACGACACGCTGGAGGCGCACCGGGCGGCCAGCCTGCTCGAGATCGACCTGGAGACCGGACGCACCCACCAGATCCGGGTGCACATGGCCGCCCTGCGCCACCCGTGCGTCGGCGACCTGACGTACGGCGCGGACCCCACCCTCGCGGCCCGGCTCGGACTGTCCCGGCAGTGGCTGCACGCCGTGCGGCTGGCCTTCGACCACCCGAGCACGGGGGAGCGGCTGGAGCTCGTCAGCGACTACCCGGCGGACCTCGCGACCGCCCTCGACCGGCTGCGGGACGAGATGTGACCACCCCGACGCGGACGGTCCGGCTGGCTGCGGACCGGGGGGACAGGGACGCGGCGTACGCCGTGCGGTACGACGTGTTCGTCACCGAGCAGCAGGTGCCGGCCGAGCTGGAGCTGGACGAGCTGGACGAGACTGCCGATCACTTCGTGGCGTACGCGGGAACGCGGGCGATCGGGGCCGGGCGGCTCGTCGTGGAACCGGCCGGGTTCGAGGGGGCGGACCCGACGCTCGGGCCGGTCGGGCACCTTGGCCGGCTGGCGGTCCGGCCGGAGGCCCGGGGGACGGGGCTGGGCGTCGACCTGGTGAAGGCCATCGAGGAGCGGGCGGCCGAGCGAGGCCTGCGGGTGGTCGCGCTCTCCGCCCAGACCCACGCCCTCGGCTTCTACGAGCGGCTCGGCTACGCCGCGTACGGCGCGGAGTTCGACGACGCCGGGCTCCCGCACCGGTGGATGCGCCGG
>DASVBQ010000070.1:0-7998 GCA_036375795.1 Actinomycetes bacterium | reverse complement strand
GTTGGCGGAGATGTGGCTCGCGGTCAGGTCGGCCGCCTGCAGGGTCGGCAAGGTACCGATCGAGACGACGCGGGCTCCCCACTGCTGGGCGACCGCTGTCACGGCGTCGAGGGTGGCGGCGAGCTCATCGTCCAGCCGGCGAAGGACACCCCCGTGCGTGGGTCGGGCCGGCACGTTGACCTCGAGGTTGAAGCTGGCCAACTCCGCCTGGACGTCGTGGCGGTGCAGCGCGGCCAGCACCGCGGCGTTGATCAGCCGGGGCCGGCCGAGGGGGTCGACCAGATCGAGCTCGACCTCGAAGCCGCACGTGTCGGCCGACGTGTCGAAGGCACCGGCGGCGACCATGTGTTCGAGGGCTGCGATGCTGCGGTCGAGCCGCCGCCGGACGGCTCGGTCCGTCGGTACGTGACCCGAAGGCTGCACCGGCTGACCCATCCGGATCCACCCACCTCTTCGCCGTCCGCCGGCAAGCGCCCCCGGCACTCACAGCATCCTTCGACGCGCACCTCCTGCACAGGGTCTTCGGTCCGCGAACTGCGTCCAGGCGCGCATCCGTCGCCGCCTCGTACCAGGAAGAGGGTCGGTGCGGACCCCATCATCACCAGGAGCACGCGATCACCTGCCCCGGCCGGGTGGGCCGGGCCGCGTCGCGCCGCGGGGCGGGTCAGGCGTCCTCGAGGCGGAAGCCGACCTTCATGCCCACCTGGTAGTGCCGCGGCGCGCCGTCGACGATCAGGCCACGGACTTCGGTGATCTCGAACCAGTCGAGGTGCCGGAGGGTCTGCGCCGCACGGGCGATCCCGTTGCGGATCGCCTCGTCGACCCCCTCCTCGGAGGTTCCCACGATCTCGGTCACTCGGTAGGTGCGGTTGCTCATGGCTCTCCTCGACGGGCGGAATCGTGGCTAGTGTGAGGCGCGTGACCACCACGCGGCACCTGGGCGGGTCCTTCCGCCGGAGCCCGCGCGAGCCGGTCTACCAGATCACCGGGGCCCGGCGTGGCGTCCGCGACGACGTCAACGGCCGAACGCGGCGGTACCTCATCTCGATGGGCGTGCGAACGGTGTGCTTCGTGCTCGCCGTGGTGGCCGACGGCTGGCTGCGCTGGGTCCTGATCGTGGCCGCCCTGCTGCTGCCGTACCTCTCGGTCGTGTTCGCCAACGGCGGCCGGGAGCGCATCGAGATCCTCCCCGAATCGGACCTTACGGACGACCGGCGGGCAATCGGCGGGTCCGGGCCTTGATGTGACATCGATCCGTGCAATACTCCCGCCACAGCGTCGCGCAGTCTGCTGCGGCGACGCCCAGAGCGCGATGCCGGGCGGCTCCCCCCGTGGCTGCCCGGCATCGCCCTGTGGCGGGCGGGGAACGACCGACCGATGACCACCGACGCTGCATCGCCGATCTGCTCGGCCAAGGGCTGCCGGGCCGAGGCGGTCTGGGTCCTCGCCTGGAACAACCCGAAGCTGCACACGCCGGACCGGCGCAAGACGTGGACGGCCTGCGACGACCACAAGGGCTCGCTGGCGGACTTCCTGGACGCGCGCGGGTTCCTGCGCGAGACGCTCTCGCTCCCCGAGTGGGAGGCCTCAGCCGCCGATCGCTGACATCGGGCGGCCCGGCTGGAGGAACCCTGGGTCGTCGATGCCGTGCCCGGCGCGCTTGGCCAGCATCGCGGCCTGCATCCGGGCGGCGAGCTCCTCGTCACCTGCGCCCGCCCGAAGTGGGGTGCGCAGGTCGGACTCCTCGCGGGCGAACAGGCAGTTGCGCAGCTGACCGTCGGCGGTGAGCCGGACCCGGTCGCACGCCCCGCAGAAGGGCCGGGTCACCGAGCCGATGACGCCCACCCGCGCCGGCCCGCCGTCCACGACCCACTCCTCCGCAGGAGCACTGCCACGCTCCTCCTTGCCGACCGGCGTGAGGACGAACGCCTCGGCCAGCCGACCCATGATCTCGTCGGCGGTGACCATCTGGTCCCGGTGCCAGCCGTGCTGGGCGTCCAGCGGCATCTGCTCGATGAACCGCATCCGGTAGCCCCGCTCGATCGCCCAGCGCAGCAGCGGGACGGCCTCGTCGTCGTTGACGCCCCGGGTCAGCACCGCGTTCACCTTGACCGGCGTGAGGCCGGCCTGCTCGGCGGCGACCAGACCCTCGAGGACGTCGTCGATGCGATCACGCCGCGCGATCTGCACGAAGCGGTCGCGGTCGAGGGTGTCCAGGGACACGTTGACCCGGTCGAGGCCCGCGGCCGCCAGCGGGCCGGCAGTGCGGGCCAGGCCGATGCCGTTCGTGGTCACCGACATGTGCGGTCGCGGGCGCAGCGCCGCGACCCGCTCGACGATGCCCACCAGGCCGCGGCGCAGCAGCGGCTCGCCGCCGGTGAACCGCACCTCGGTGACGCCCTGATCGACCGCGATCGAGACCAGACGCACGATCTCGTCGTCGGTGAGCAGGTCCGGCCCCGGCAGCCACTCCAGGCCTTCCGGCGGCATGCAGTAGGAGCAGCGCAGGTTGCACTTGTCCGTCAGCGATACCCGCAGGTCGGTCGCGACGCGGCCGAAGGTGTCCACCAGCACCCGACCACCCTACGTCGGGGGGCCGACACGAGCACATAGCCGCGGGTGACAACCCCCGTCGTCGGCGGGCCGACGACGGCCCGGTTACCGTCGGTCAGGTGTCCGGCTTCCACCGGCAGGGGTCCTACGGCTTCCTGCTCTCGCGACGCTGGCTCGGCCTGCTCCTCGTCGCCCTGCTTGTCGCGGCGGGCTGCGTGCTGCTGGGCTTCTGGCAGCTCGACCGGATGTCACAGCGGCACGCGCGCAATGACCTCATCGAGCGCAACCTCGAGGCCGCCCCGGCCCCCGTGGAGGAGCTCCTCCGGGTCGGCCGGGAGCCACGGCCCGGCGACGAGTACGCCCGGGTCCGCGCGACCGGACGCTACGACGTGAGCGAGCAGCTGCTCGTCCGGGTCCGCCCGTACGAGGGCCAGGTGGGCTACCACGTCCTCACACCGCTGGTGACCGAGGACGGCGCGGCGTTGCTCGTGGACCGCGGCTGGGTGCCCACCGGCGCGACCGCCGAGGCTGCCCCCGACGTACCGGCTCCCCCCTCCGGCACGGTCACGGTGACCGCCCGGGTCCGGCCCAGCGAGCCGCGCTCGACGACCGGCACACCCCCGCCTGGTCAGGTCACCCGGATCCACGTCCCCACGATCGCGCCGACCCTGCCGTACGACGTCTACGGCGGCTTCGGCGAGCTGACCGACGAGCGCCCCGCCCCGCGGGAGGCGCCGAGCCTGCTGCCCGCCCCGGAGCCCGGCGAGGGCCCGCACCTCGCGTACGGCGTCCAGTGGTTCCTGTTCGCCGGGCTGGCTCTCGGTGGCTACGTCGTGCTGGCCCGCCGCGAGGCGGCCGACCGGCGCGCCCCCGAGCCGGTGCCCGAGCCGCTGCGGGTCGCAGGTCCCCGGAGGGGGTAGGCAGCGCCTGTGCCGATGCTCATCGAGGACTACGCGCTCATCTCGGACCGCCTCTCCGCCGGGCTGGTCGGGCGCGACGGGTCGATCGACTGGCTCTGCTTCCCGCGGTTCGACTCCGACGCCGTCTTCGCGGCGCTGCTCGGGACCGACGAGAACGGTCACTGGCGCGTCGCGCCCGTTACCGGCGGGACGTGCACCCGCCGGTCCTACCGCGACGACACGATGGTGCTGGAGTCCGAGTGGCAGCTGCCTGAGGGAACCGTCCGGGTCATCGACTTCATGCCCGAGCGGGGTGAGGCCCCGGACGTCGTGCGCATCGTCGAGGGGGTGTCCGGGCGCGTCGAGATGCGCAGCACACTGCGGCTGCGCTTCGGTTACGGAGACGTGGTGCCCTGGGTCCGGCACACCGAGGGCATGCTGGCCGCGATCGCCGGCCCGGACTCGGTCTGGCTGGCCTCCGACGTGTCGCACCACGGCCGGCACTTCGCGTCACAGGCCGACTTCACCGTCGAGGCAGGCGACCGCTGCTCCTTCGTGCTCACCTGGAACCCGTCCTACGTCCCGCGACCGCACCCGGTCGACCCGATGCTCGCGCTGGAGGAGACCGAGCGGTTCTGGCGCGACTGGGCCGAACAGTGCACCTACGACGGCCCCTACCGCGACGCCGTGCTGCGCTCGCTGATGACGCTCAAGGCGATGACCTACGCGCCCACCGGCGGCATCGTCGCCGCGGCGACCACCTCGCTGCCCGAGCAGCTGGGCGGGGTGCGCAACTGGGACTACCGCTTCTGCTGGCTGCGCGACGCGACGTTCACCCTGCAGGCGCTGGTGAAGACCGGCTACACGGACGAGGCCTGCGCGTGGCGGGAGTGGCTGCTGCGGGCCATCGCCGGCAACCCGGGCAGGCTGCAGATCCTCTACGGCGTCGCCGGCGAGCGGCGGGTGCCGGAGCAGGAGGTGCCGTGGCTGTCGGGGTACGAGGGCTCCCGGCCGGTGCGCATCGGCAACGGCGCCGTCGACCAGCACCAGCTCGATGTCTACGGCGAGGTGATGGACACCCTCTGGCTGGCCCGCACCTACGGGCTGGACCCGAACGAGGACGCCTGGCGGATGCAGCAAGGCGTCATGGAGTGGCTGGAGGGCAGCTGGCACGAGCCGGACGAGGGCGTGTGGGAGGTTCGTGGCCCGCGGCAGCACTTCACCCACTCCAAGGTGCTGGCCTGGGTGGCGGCCGACCGGGCGGTGAAGACCGTCGAGCGCCTGCGCCTCGACGGCCCGGTCGACCGGTACCGCCGGCTGCGCGACGACATCCACGTCGACGTCTGCGCGAAGGGCTACGACGCCGACCGGCAGACGTTCACGCAGTTCTACGGGTCGCGCTCCCTCGACGCCTCGCTCCTGCTCATCCCTCAGGTCGGCTTCCTCCCACCGGAGGACGAGCGGGTCCGCGGCACGCTGCGCGCCGTGCAACGCGACCTGGCCGCCGACGGGCTGGTGCGCCGCTACGACACCCAGGACCGGGTCGACGGCCTCCCGGGCGACGAGGGCGCCTTCCTCGCCTGCTCGTTCTGGCTGGCCGACGCGCTGGTGCTCGACGGGCGGTACGACGAGGGGCGGCAGCTGTTCGAGAAGCTGGTGGGGCTGCGCAACGACGTGGGCCTGCTGGCCGAGGAGTACGACGTCGACCTCGGCCGTCAGCTCGGCAACACGCCCCAGGCCTACAGCCACCTCGCGCTGGTCAACTCCGCCCTGAACCTGGCCGAGGTGCCGTCCCCGGAGGAGTCCGCCCCCGCGGAGCAGCGCAGCGCGGACGCCTGAGGCCGCGCTCAGGCGGGCAGGGCGCGGCCCAGCCACACGACGTCGCGGTCGCGGGCGATCTCGGCGAAGCCCTGGCGGACGTAGAAGCGCTGCGCACGGACGTTGGCCGGGTCGACGCCCAGGTGGACACCGGGCGAGCCCGCCGACGACAGGGCCGTGAGCACGGTCGCCGTGAGGGTGGCGCCGTGCCCCTGTCCCTGCGCCCGTGGCAGCAGGTTCACGTGCAGGTGCGACGGACGTCCGTCGAGCACGTCGTCCGGCGTCTGCGGCGGGTGGTGCACCAGGTAGGCGAGCCGGTCCGGCAGTGTCCACGTCGCCGGTGACCCGGTCGGCTCCTCGTGCCGGCGGCGGAGCGGGGGCCACCACGACTGCTCGCACGCGGCCTCGAAGGCCCGCGTGTCCAGCGCCCCGAGCACGTACCCGGCCACTCCCTGCTCGTCCTCCGCGATGTACGCCAGATGCGGGGCGACGGCCAGGTAGGGCCCGGCCCAGACGTCGCCGAAGAGCGTCACGTCGGCCTGCCCCGTGGCGTCCTCACCGCTGGCCCCGGTCCGCAGGCAGACGTCGTACACCGCGTCGGTGTCCTCACCGCGGAACGGCCGGACCTGCACCTCTCCCCCTCGCTCGGCGTCAACGCAGCGCCGGTTGGCGCATCGTCAACGTTCCCGCGGCGACGTCGAGCTCGGCCTCGACGCCCAACGGCAGGGTCAGCTGCGGGACGCCGTGCCCGAACGGCAGGCCGGACAGCAGCGGCACGCCGAGCACCTCGAGCCGCTCCACCACGGTCTCGACCGCGCCGTCGCCGCAGTCGGTCCACGAGCCGAGCACCACTCCCGCCACCTGGTCGAACCAACCGGTCCGCAGGAGCTGGGTGAGCAGGGAGTCGATGCGGTACGCCGGCTCGGCGATGTCCTCGAGGACCGCGATGCCGCCGCTCGCGGGCCGTGACTCGGCGGTGCCTACTGAGTTGGCCAGCAGGGCGAGCGTCCCGCCCACCGTCACGCCGCGGGCGCACCCGAGGACGTGCCCGCGGACGCCGGAACCCGACAGGACGCGGGTGGACTGCGGTTCGAAGAGCGTGCGGCGCAAGTGCTCGACCGACTCCACGTCGGGCTCCGGCCCGGCGAAGACGGCCGACGCGGGCATCGGGCCGAACAGGCTCGCCAGGCCGAGGTGGGCCGCCACCGCCTCGTGCAGCACGGTGACGTCGCTGAAGCCGACCAGCACCTTCGGGCCTGCTTCGCGCAGGGCCGTCCAGTCCAGCCGGTCGAGCAGCCGGGCGGCCCCGGAGCCACCGCGTGCGCACAGCACCGCGGCGACCGTCGGGTCGCACCATGCCTGCTGGAGGTCCGCGGCCCGTTCCGCGTCCGTGCCGGCGTGGTGCCGGGTCCGGGCCAGCACGTGCGCGCCCACCACCACCTCGAGTCCCCAGCCGCGGAGGGTGGCCACGCCCCGGTCCAGGCGGGCCGGGTCGATGTGTCCGCTGGGCGCGACGACCGCCACCCGGTCGCCGCGGCCCAACCGTCGTGGTCGCACCAGCGGTTCGACAGCGCGGATCACGCGGGCACAGTAACGGGCCGTTGACGGGGCAATGTCCGTCACGGGCAGGATGTCCCCTATGGACCTTGGACTGCAGGACCGCGTCTTCGTCGTCACCGGTGGGAGCAGGGGTCTCGGCCTGGCCAGTGCCCAGGCGCTGGTCGCCGACGGCGCACGGGTGGTCCTCTGCTCGCGCGACGAGCAGGCGGTGGCCTCGGCCGCCGAGTCGCTCGGCGGCGCGGACCACGCGCTGGCCGTCCCGGGCGACATGACGGACCCGGGGCTCGGAGAGCGCCTGGCCGCCACGGCGATGGGTCGCTGGGGCCGCCTGGACGGGGCCCTGGTCAGCGTCGGGGGCCCGCCGGCCGGCCCGGCACTGTCCATCGACGACGACGCCTGGCGCAAGGCGTTCGAGTCGGTGTTCATGGGGTCGCTGCGGGTCGCCCGGGCCGTGGTCTCGACCATCGGCGACGAAGGCGGTGCGGTCGCCTTCGTGCTGTCGTTGTCGGTGAAGCAGCCGGTCGACGGGCTCGCCACCTCCAACGGCCTCCGCCCCGGGCTCGCGATGCTGGCCAAGACGATGGCCGACGAGCTCGGGTCCCGGAACATCCGGGTTCTCGGCCTGCTGCCCGGCCGCATCGACACCGACCGGCTGCGCGAGCTCGACCAGGCGAGCGGCCGGCCCAAGAAGCAGCGTGAGGAGTTCGAGCGGCGCATCCCGCTGGGGCGCTACGGCCAGCCGGCGGAGTTCGGCCGGGTCGCCGCATTCGCCCTCTCCCCCGCCGCGTCGTACCTCAACGGCGTCATGGTGCCCGTCGACGGTGGGCTGGCTCGCGGACTCTGACGCCTGGACGCCGCCGATGCGCTCGAGCGCGCGGGGCGCGGTCAGGCGGTGGCGCTCGAGCAGGCACCGCCGGGCCAGCAGCGCGCGGTTGAGCTCACCGCTGGCTCAGGATCCGCTCGGCAGCCGCCACCGAGAGGACGCTGCCGGCCGGCACCGACGTCCCGGGTCGCGGGTGACCGACGCGGCAGGGCGGTGCGCGCGGCCCTCGACGGCTGGTGCTACTCCCCCGTCGTGCCGTCGAGCAGCTCGCGGGCGATGTCGAGGTGTCCGACGTGTCGGGCGTACTCCTGCAGCAGGTGGAAGAGGATCCGGATCAGCGTCGGC
>DASVBQ010000064.1:0-7617 GCA_036375795.1 Actinomycetes bacterium | reverse complement strand
GACGAAAACCCTTGTCCCACTGGAGTCGACGGCGATGGCGATGCCGCCCTCGTTCTGCTTGGCCGGGCCGTCGTAGCGGCTGACCCAGCGCTGCTCCCCGGTGGCTGCGTTGTAGGCCACCGTCGCGCCGTCAAGGCTGGTGGCGCCCGAGCTTCCTCCGGTCACGAACACCGTTTCTCCGGCGGGGCTCACCGCTACGGCATGTGCGAGGTCGGCATCGTCGCCGGGGCCGTTGTAGCGGCTGACCCAGACCCGCGCCCCGGTCGAGGCGTTGTACGCGATCGTGGCGTAGTCGGGACCCGACTCCGCTCCCTCGCTGGTCCCGGTCACGAACACCCTGGCTCCGGTCACCGCCACGGACTGGGGGGCGCTGCTGGGGAAGTACGTCTCGGGACCGTGGCCGGGGCCGTCGTAGCGGGCAACCCAGACCCCGGCCCCGGTCGAGGCGTTGTACGCGACCGTGGCGTAGTCGGGACCCGAGGCCGTCCCCTCGCTGACCCCATGCACGAAGACCGTGCCGCCGTCCGGGCTCACCGCCACGGACCGGGCGCCGTCGGCGCCGTTCGCCGGACCGTCGTAGCGCTCGCCCCACAGCTGTGCACCGGTGGCGGCGTCGAAGGCGAACGTGACGTAGTCCTCGCCCGAACCGGCCCCACCGGTGGTCCCGGCTACGAACACCGTCGCCCCATCGGGGCTCACGGTGACGGTGGGAGGCGGGGTAGACCCGCCGCTGCCGACGAACGCGTCGGTTGGGGCCAGCCACCGCCATTCGCCTGTGCCCGCGCGGTAGGCCACCGTGCCGTTGGACCCTGTCACGAAGACGCTCGCGCCGTCCGGGCTCGTCACCACCGACTCGGCGACGGCGGGCTGCCGGCCGCCGGCGTACCGCTTGACCCACACCGTGGCCCCGGCAGCGCCAGTCGCCGGCGGCGTGAGATCCGACGTGGCGCGGGTGGACGACGCGCTCCTGCTCGGCTCGGTCGTTGGCGTCGGACCACCGCAGGCGGCCGCCACCAGCGCGAGCGCCGCAACGGGCAGCAGGCACGACTTCGTGTCCATGGCCGAACACCTCTGATCGGAACGGCAGGTACGCCGAACGGCTCTACCTATGGCCGTACTACGCCGGCTCTCTCACGGCGGGGTAGGGGCGAACGGCGGCAGTCCCGGGGCAGCAGGTCAGTCGCCCTAGGGTGGCCCGATGACGATCGCCGACCACCAGCCCGCTCGCGGCCGACTGACGACGGCAGCGGGCGACCCCGAACTGGACTCGCAGCTCAGCGCCGAGCTGGACACCTACAACTTCGCGGCGTCTGGCGTGAACGACCAGCGTGAGTTCACGGTCAAGGTCGAGGACGACGAGGGACAGCTCTTGGCGGGACTCAGCGGCTGGACATGGGGAAGCTGCGCCGGCATCGCGATGGTCTGGGTCCGGGAGGAAAGCCGGAAGGCGGGTTGGGGCGGGCGGCTGCTGGAAGTGGCGGAGCACGTGGCGCGAGAGCGCCGGTGCAACAGGATGTTCGTCTCCTCGTTCACCTTCCAGGCCCCGGACTTCTACCGGCGGCACGGCTACGTCGAGACCGCACGCGTCGAGAACTTTCCCATCGACGGGGCTGCCGACGTGTACCTCGTGAAGGCTCTGCACTGACGGCGCCGCAGATCCACGAGCCGGCCGGCTCTGGTGAGGCAGGAGGTGACTGCTGGGGCTGCCGCTGACCGTCGCCGAGGTGGTGAAGCGTGGGCTGCGACGTGGCGGCGTGGCGGTGATCTCGGCGCCTTGTTCCGGATGACCCCGGACAGGGCGCATACTGAGGTCGATGAAACCTGCGCGCGCGGTGACGAGGCGGTACCTGCCCGGTAGTCCCTTCCAGGCTCCGGCCGCCGGGCCGGCGCCGGAGCGGTTCAGCATCGACGACCGGGTGACACACGACCAGCACGGCCTGGGGCGAGTCATCGGGGTGGAGGAGGACGTCGCTGTCCTCGTCCGGTTCGCGTCGACCGAGCTGCGAGTGGTCTCGCCGTTCTCCAAGCTCACCAAGCTCTGACACATCCCAGCGAGTCGGCTGCGTTCACCGAATGACCGCCGTTGCGCCGGCGCTCGGTCGCCGGCTCCTCGCCGAGCTCGTCGGGACCGGCCTGCTCGTGTCGGTCGTGGTCGGGTCCGGCATCGCCGCCACGAACCTGACCCCTGACGACGTCGGGCTGCAGCTGTTCTACAACTCCACCGCCACGGTGTTCGGCCTCGCCACGCTCATCCTGATGTTCGGGCCGGTGTCGGGGGCGCACTTCAACCCGGCCGTCTCGGCCGTCGACTGGTGGCTCGGGCGTCGCGCCGGCACCGGTCTGCCGGGGCGGGAGGTCGTCGCGTACACGGCCGCCCAGACCGCCGGAGCCGTCGGGGGAGCGGTGCTTGCGAACGTGATGTTCGACCTGCCGACGAGGTTCGCGACGACCGACCGGTCGGACTGGCACCTGTGGGTCGGGGAGGTCGTCGCGACCGCCGGGCTGGTGGCGCTCATCTTCGCCCTGGCCCGCACCGGACGGGGAGCGTGGGCGGCCCCGGCGGTCGGTGCGTACATCGGTGCGGCGTACTGGTTCACGTCGTCCACGTCGTTCGCCAACCCGGCAGTGACGGTCGGTCGGTCGTGGTCCGACACGTTCGCCGGCATCGAGCCCGCCTCGGTGCCGATGTTCGTCGTCGCGCAGGTCGTCGGCGCCACGCTCGGTGCCGTGCTGGTGCGCTCGCTCTACCCCGACGTGTCCGTGGCCGCGGACGACGTCGTCGTGCCCCACCACCTCACGACGTCAGCGGCCGTCGTCAAGGACAGGAGCGTTCCCTCGTGAGCAGTAAGCCCAGCATCCTGTACGCGTGCCGTGCGAACGGCGGCCGCTCGGTGGCCAGCAAGGTCCTCACCGAGTACTACGCGGGCGACGCGGCCGACGTGTACTCCGCAGGGTCGGAGCCGGGCGACCGCATCCACCCGGAGGTCGCCGACGTCCTGACCAGCCTGGGTCTGGACGTCAGCCACGAGACGCCGAAGGGGTTCGACCCCGACGGGAGGTACACCGCGGTCATCACCATGGGCTGCGGAGACACCTGCCCGTTCTACGCGGGCGCCCGTTACGAGGACTGGCCGCTGGACGACCCGAAGGGTGAGGACGAGGCGACCGTACGTCGCATCGTCGCCGACATCGACCGCCGCGTGCGTGCCCTGCTCGCTGGGCTGCTGCCCGGCCACGACCTTCCGCCGTCGGTGCTGACGGACCCGGCCGGGCGCACCCGCGGCTGAGCGCGGCGTACGCCGGGTCGGCTCGTCAGGTGTGGGTGGGCCGCTCGTGGTCGGCGTGCTCGGCGCGCTCGAACTGGATGGTGCTGTGCGCGACGTCCCACTCGTCGGCCAGGCACGCCTGCAGCTCGTCGAGCAGCTGTGGCAGGTGCGCGTCGTGGAAGCAGGAGTCGTCGACCACCACGTGCGCGGTCAGGACCGGAAGTCCCGTCGCGACCTGGCTGGCGTGCAGGTCGTGCACGTCGAGGACGTGGTCGACGGAGCGCAGCCGGGCGCGTACCGCCACGAGGTCCACGTGCTTCGGCGTGGACTCCAGCAGCACGTCGACGCTCTCGCGCAGCAGCTTCCAGGTGCGGGGCAGGATGAGTGCGCCGATCACCAGGGACGCGACGGCGTCAGCGCGCAGCCAGCCGAACCAGGCGATGGCCGCGGCGGCGACGAGCACGGCCGCCGACCCGAGCGCGTCGTTCACCACCTCGAGGAACGCCGCGCGCATGTTCATGTTGTCCCGCCTCGCCCCCGACAGCACGGCCATGGCGACGAGGTTGCCTGCGAGCGCGACGGCGCCGAACACCACCATCGCCGTCGCCGCGACCTCCGGCGGCTCGAGCAGACGCTGCACGCCCTCGACGAGGACGTAGGCGCCGACCGCGAGCAGGACCGCGGCCTGCCCGGCGGCGGCGAGCACCTCGGCGCGGAGGTACCCCCAGGTCCGCTGCGGCGTGGCCGGTCGCTGTGCGAGCGTCGCAGCAAGCAGGGCGAACGACAGGCCCGCGACATCGGTGAGGTTGTGCCCGGCGTCGGCGAGCAGCGCGAGCGAGCCGGAGACCGCCGCGCCCACCACCTCGACGACCAGGGCGCTGGTGGTGATCGCGAGCACGATCGCGAGCCTGCGCCGATGATCCGCCACGCCGGCCGGCGCGTGCGCGTGGTTGTGCGCGTGCCCTTGGCCCACCCGCCACGCCCTCCCTCCGTCGAAGGCGACGGCTACGGGCAGACGGTAGCCGCCCTGCCCCACCGGCAGACGCGCACGCAGCGGCATCAGGCGAGGCCGGTGGCGACCCACCAGCCGGCCACGCACAGGGCAAGGCTCAGGGCCAGGCTGGCCGCGGCGTTGAGTCCGGCCTCGACGACGGAGCCCTCCTCGACCAGCCGGACGGTCTCGAGCCCGAACGTCGAGAACGTGGTGAGGGCTCCGCAGAAGCCGGTGCCCACGAGCGTCAGCACCCAGTCCGGGCCGTCGGTCGCGCTCATCGCGCCGGCGGTCACACCGAGGACCAGCGAGCCGACCGCGTTGACCGTGAACGTCCCCCACGGGAAGACGCTGTCGTGTCGGGCCTGCACCATCAGGTCGACGACGTACCGCAGCGGGGCACCGACGGCACCGCCGACCAGGACGAGCAGCACGGTCACGCGGGCCGGCCGTCTCTCGGGGGGACGACCTCGACCTGGTCGAGCAGCACCAGGCAGTCCGCGGCGATGTCGTCGAGGCGCGGGAGGAAGGCCCGGATGCGCTCCTCGGTGTCGACGATCACGACCGCCACCGGAAGGTCCTCGGTGAGCGAGAGCAGGCGCGCGGTGTGGATGTGGCTGGACCGGCCGTACCCCTCCATGCCCCGGAACACGCTCGCGCCGGCGAGTCCGGCCTGGTGCGCGCGGTGCACGACCTCGGTGTAGAGCGGGCGGTGGCGGTGCTGGTCGGCCCCGCCGACGAGCACGGTCAGGCGTAGCGCGGCACCGTGCAGGCTCACGGGACCCTCCTCGTGTGGTGACGGCGCCGGCCGTCGCGGGCGAGCGCGACCGCCAGCCGTGCCAGGACGATGCCGAGCCAGACGGCGACCAGCCCGAGGCCCAGCGTGCCGAACAGGTACACCGCCGCGAGGGAGGCGCGGCCGGTGTCGACAAGTTCCCGCGTGTCCAGCATGTACGCGGAGAAGGTGGTGTAGCCCCCGAGCAGACCGATGCCGAGGAACGGCCCGACGTATCGGGTGGGCGGCCACACGTCGACCACGAACACCATCAGGACGCCGAGCGTGAAGGCCCCCGTGACGTTCTCCAGGAAGGTCGCCCACGGGAAGTCGCCCCCGTTGTCGGCGAGCGCCTCACCGAGCCCCCAGCGGGCCAGGCTGCCGAGGGCGCCGCCGGCCGCGATGACCAGCAGGATGTCCCAGCGGGACGCCAGGTCCTTGCCGTCTCGCACACGAGCCTCCGGCCGAGCCTAGTGGTGCGGGCTCGCCCGACTCGGCACGCGGGCCGCGGGTCGCGCCCTAGCCTTGGCGCCACTCGAGCCGGAGGAGGCGCCGTTGCGAGCGGGCCGTGGAGTCGACGTCGAGGTTGCCGGCCCGGACGGTCCGATCGGTGCGATCGACTGGGGCGGCACGGGCCCACCGATCCTGCTGCTGCACGGCGGCGGGGCGAACGCCGCGGGGTGGGCGCCGGTGGTGCCCCACCTGGCCGGGCGTCACCGGTGCATCTCCTTCGACTCCTACGGACATGGCCGGACCCCGGCGCGCCAGCCGAGCTTCGAAGCCTTCCTCGACGAGATCGACGCGGTCATCGGGCACTTCGGCCTGCCGCGCGAAGAGCTGGCCCTGGTCGGCAGCTCCTTCGGCGGGGCACTGGCGGTCTGGTACGGGTCCGTCCGGCCCGGCGTACGCGCGATCGTCGGCGTCGACTCCGCCCCTACGACGGAGCACATGGGTCCCTGGCCGCCGCCCACGCGGGCCGACCGGACCCCCGACCAGTGGCGAGCCGCCGGCTGGGGCTGGTCGGGTGACGAAACGGCGTACGAGGCGCACGTAGCCGCGCTCGTCGCCGACGGCGAGCCCGAGCTGAGCGCCCGGCGGGCCCACCAGCTCGGCCCCGACGGCCGCTTCCACACCCGGCCTGACCCGGAGTTCCTGACCGCTCTGAGTGTCCTCGGGTCCCGACCCGACAACCCGGTCGTCCGGGTCGACAACTACGCCCGGCTCCGCTGCCCGGCGCTCATGCTCTGTGCCACGTACGGCAACGCGGCGACCAACCGCGAGTTCGTCGACGAGATGCCGCAGCGCTTCCCGATGGTGTCCGTGGTCTGGCTGGAGGGCCCGCACGCACTGGACTGGCACTGTCCCGACGTCGTGGCGCGGCACGTCAGGAAGTTCCTGGCGCGATAGCGGGCTGCGCGCACGGCGGTCCTTCGGTATCCTGCCGCGCAGGTCATGAGCTCCAGCGCAAAGCCCCGGCTTGCTGGACGGCAACCCTCCTCCGCGGTGGGGTGCTCCGGGTGAGGACCGGGCCGTGTCGACGGGACACGGCAAGCGCGGACTCGGGCTACACCTCGGGTCCTTGACCTGGAGGAAGGCCGTGACCCTCACCCTTCACGCACCCGCCCCCGTTCCGACGTTGCGCGACGGGGCGCGCCTGACCCCTGTCCCGCGGCAGGCCGTCCCCGCCCGGTGGGCCCAGACGCCACGACCGTCGAGCCCGGCAGTCAAGGTCGCCGCGGTCCGTGTGTCCGAGCGGCTCTTCCCGCGGGTTGCGGCGTCGTTGCGCGACGCCGGGTTCGCCGTCCTCGACATCGCGGCCCACCCCGTGGGACCGCGGCCGAGCGTCGTGGTGGTCGAGCTGCCGGAGGACGACGCGGCGCGCCGACGGCTGCTCGCGACCAAGGCGGCCGGTGCAGGCCGGATCTTCCTCGACCCGCGCCCGGCGGAGGCGGACCCTTCGGTCCTCCCCGGCGGGGACGAAGTGGTCCAGGCGCCGTTCCACCCGCTGCAGGTGGCCGCGGCCGCCCTGCGGGTCAGCCGGGCCGAGCAGGGGACGCTGGCCGACTGGGCCAGGCAGGCCTTCGACACCACGCACGTCGGCGGCTAGGTCGACCGGGCTCCCTCAAACCGTCGGGTGGCGCTCGACGGGGAAGCTCACCCACACCGTCTTGCCGAGCACGGTGCGCTGCGTGCCCCAGGTCGCGCCGAGCCGGTCGACGAGCGCCACGCCGCGGCCGTGCTCGTCGTCCTCGGCGGGCTCGTTCAGCTGCGGAAGGCGGGCCTCGCCGTCGGCGACGGCCAGGGTGAGCGCGTGCCCGTCGTACTCCATCATCAGCAGCGCGGGCGTGGCGGCGTGGATCACCGCGTTCGTGACGAGCTCGGAGACCGCGAGGACCGCCGACTCGACCAGCTCCTCGGGCAGCTCCCAGCCTCGGCAGGCGCTTAGCACGAAGCGCCGAGCCGAGGAGGGACTCGACCGGTCGGGGGCTAGCTCGAGCTGCCGCACGTCCCCGCTGAGGAGGGTGTCCCGGGGTGCGTCGGGCTGGGAGGTCAGGCGCTGCAGCAGCATGGAGAGCCATCGACGA
>DASVBQ010000062.1:0-7867 GCA_036375795.1 Actinomycetes bacterium | reverse complement strand
ACCTTCCGCAGGTCTCCTGCGACCCGGTCGTGCAGCCGGGTACCGCCGCGCTGCGCAGCGCGCTCCTCGGCGCGTACGGTGGCCGCGACCTGGGCGTGACCCGGGCGTGCGACGTCGGTGCCCGCAGCGAGCACAAGGAGGGCCGAGCCTGGGACTGGGGCCTTGATGCGGCGAAGCCGGCCGAGAAGGCGCTCGCCGACCAGTTCCTCGGGTGGCTGCTGGCGGCCGGACCGAACGGCATGGCCGCGTACGAGGCACGCCGGCTCGGCGTGATGTACGTGATCTACGACGGCCGGATCTGGAGCTCGTACCGGGCCGCCGAAGGGTGGCGCGCCTACAGCGGCGGCGAGAGTCACGGCAGCCACCTGCACATCTCGCTCGCCTGGAACGGCGCCATGAAGCGCACGTCGTGGTGGACCGGCAAGGCGGCCGCGATCGACTACGGCCCCTGCGTGGACGTCGAGGGCGAGCTGGCGCCTAAATGGAGCGCCCCGCGGGCGACCCCGTGCCCGGAGCCGGTCAGCGCGATGAGCCTGACCGGCACCCCGCTCCTGCAGCGCGAGTCGACCGGGCCGTACGTCCTGCAGCTGCAGCGGCTGCTCTCGGTCACCCCGGTCACCGGGTTCTTCGGGCCGATCACCGAGGCGGCCGTCATCGCCCTGCAGAAGCGCGAGGGGCTGCCGGTCACGGGCACCACGACCGACGCGACATGGGCGGCCGCCCGTCGGGGGGCCGCCGCCACGCCGATCCCGGAGGCTCCGACCACGCAGCCGGTGGTCGCAGCACGAGCGCTGCCCGCGAGCTTCCGCTACCGCGTCCGCCCGGGGGACAGCCTCAGTGCGATCGCGAAGAGGTGGCGCTCGACGGTGCCGGCGATCCGGTCGGCCAGCCGACTCTCCAGCGACGTGATCAGGGTCGGGCAGGTGATCACGGTGCCCTGCCGGTCCGGCATCACGAAGTTCACCTGGACGTCTCTGCGCCAAGGTGACCGGGGCGTCGCCGTGAAGGCCCTGCAGACGGCCCTGCGGATGAAGACGAAGTACCGCACCGGCCTCTTCGGCCCGATCACGAAGCGCAAGGTCAACAGCCTCAAGGCGTCCCGGGGATGGGCGGTGGACGGCGTGGCCGGCCCCGGCGTGTGGCGCGCGCTCGGCGCCTGACGGTCTAGACCCGACCGCGGGTGGGTAGGGCGAGTGGCATGCCCACCAGCCCCTTCCCCGACGAGGTCCGCGCTCTGCTCGCGGAGCCCAACCCGGCGGTCGTCACCGCGGTACGCCCCGACGGCCACCCCGTGTCCGTCGCCACCTGGTACCTCATCGACGGCGACCGGGTGCTGCTGAACATGGACGAGGGCCGCAAGCGCCTCGAGTACCTCAAGGCCGACCCCCGGGTCAGCATCACGGTGCTGGCCGAAGGCGACTGGTACACCCATGTGAGCATGCAGGGCCGGGTCGTCGAGATGGCCGACGACGAGGGCCTGGCGGGCATCGACCGGCTGTCCCGGCACTACCGGGGCCGGCCCTACCCCGAGCGGCGGCGCGGCCGGGTCAACGCCTGGGTCGAGGTCGACCGCTGGCACGGCTGGGGCAAGGTCACCGAGCGCTGATCAGCGACCGCTGGCGGAGAAGTGCTGATAGTCCTTGCGGGTCGTCCATGCCCCGCCCCACGACCAACCGATGTCGGCGAAGGCGGAGCGGACAGCACGGGTGACCATGCCCTTCCGCAGCGGTGACCGGTCGACGTACCGCTCTCCGGCCGGTGGCTCGACCACGCCGCGGTAGACGTACGGGTTCCGCACCGGGTTGATGTCGATCGCCCGCCCGTAGGAGTGCTCCGACCACGACGTGCCGCCGGTCGTGCGGCGGCAGTTGAACGCCGAGGTGTTGTTCGCAGCCATCGACGCGGCATCACTGCCCTGGTAGTCGTCGACCAGCCGCATCCGCCGGATGGGGAACCTCGCGTCGTACAGCCGGCGGAACACTCGCACGACGTCGGTGGCCTCGCTCTCGTGCACCACCAGCTCGCCGAGGCGGGCCGTGCCGTCGAACCGGACGAACGACACCCGCAGGTAGCGCAGGTCGCGCAGGGGAACCGGACAGCCGGCCCGCCAGCTGTGGGTCATCCGCGCCCGCAATGCGTCGTCGATGGGCCGGATCGACGAGCGGTACGCCGGGAGCTCCGTCGTCGCGGCCGTCGCCGTGGTGTGCGCGGTGCCGAGGATGACGACCGACACGGCCGCCGCCAGCATCCCGACCGGCCACCGCGCCCGCCCCGACGTCATGACGGACAGCCTCCCAGACAGGAGGCAACCTGCGCGGGACCCCGCGGGTCATCACGCCGCGCTCACATCGGATGCGTCCCCGGGCGGGGAGGACGGGCGAAGGCGCATCCGATCGGCGAGATGTGGGGCGAGCCGGAGCCGACACATTCGCCATCAGTCGATGCGGTCGACGGACGTGACCTGGACGACGGCCTCGCCGGCCTCGTCGGAGGCGGCCAGGTCGACCTCGGCGCTGATGCCCCAGTCGTGGTCGCCGGCCGGGTCGTCGAAGACCTGCCGGACGGTCCAGCGCTCGGGCGCCTCGGTGACCATGAGCAGGTGCGGCCCGCGGGCGTTCGGACCCGTCAGCAGCTCGTCGTGGTCCGCCCAGTAGCCCGCCATCGCGGACTCCCAGCGCTCGGCGTCCCAACCGTGCTCGCCGTCGAGCTCGCCGAGGTCGGCGTACCGACGCAGCGCCGCCAGCTCGACGCGACGGAACATCGCGTTGCGGACGAGCACCCGGAAGGCGCGGGTGTTCGAGGTGACGGCCGGCGGCTTCTCGTCGCGCACGCCACCGGCAAGCGGCTCCGGCCCAGGGGACGTGAGCCGCTCCCACTCGTCGAGCAGGCTCGAGTCGACCTGGCGGACCAGCTCGCCCAGCCACTCCGTCAGGTCACGCAGCTCCTCTGTCCGCGCGGACTCGGGCACGGTCTGGCGCAGTGCCTTGTAGGCGTCGGCGAGGTAGCGCAGGACCAGCCCCTCGGAGCGCGCAAGGCCGTAGAACGCGACGTACTCGGAGAAGGTCATGGCGCGCTCGGACATGTCGCGCGCCACCGACTTCGGTCGTAGCTCGTGGTCGGCGACCCACGGATGACCGCGGCGGTACGAGTCGTACGCGTGCTCCAGCAGGTCCTTCAACGGCTGCGGGTGCGTGACCTCCTCGAGCAGCTCCATCCGCTCGTCGTACTCCATGCCCTCGGCCTTCATCGCCGCGACCGCCTCGCCGCGTGCCTTGTGCCGCTGCGCGGCGACGACCTGGCGCGGGTCCTCTAGGGTCGCCTCGAGCACGGAGAGAACGTCGAGCGCGTACGTCGGGGAGTCGCGGTCGAGCAGGTCCAGTGCCGCAACCGCGAACGGCGACAGGGGCTGGTTCAGGGCGAAGTCGGGCTGCAGGTCGACGGTCAGCCTGACCTGCCGTCCGTCCGGCTCGGGCGCGTCGAGCCGCTCCACCACCTCGCCGGCCAGCAGCGCGCGGTGGATCGCGATCGCGTGCCGGATGTGGCGCAGCTGGGCGGCCCGCGGCTCGTGGTTGTCCTCGAGCAGCCGGCGCATGGCCGCGAACGGGTCGCCGGGCCGGGCGATGACGTTGAGCAGCATGGCGTGGCTGACCTCGAAGCTCGAGGCGAGCGGCTCCGGCTCGGAGGAGACGAGGCGTTCGAAGGTCGGCTCGCCCCAGGACACGAACCCCTCGGGCGGCTTGCGCTTCACCAGCTTGCGCAGCTTCTTCGGGTCGTCCCCGGCCTTGGCGCGCGCCTTCTCGTTCTCGACGACGTGCTCCGGGGCCTGGACGACGACGGTTCCGGCGGTGTCGAAGCCCGCTCTGCCTGCCCGCCCCGCGATCTGGTGGAACTCCCGGGCGGTGAGGTGGCGGGTGCGCTTGCCGTCGTACTTCGCGAGCGCCGTGACGAGCACGGTGCGGATCGGGACGTTGATGCCGACGCCGAGCGTGTCGGTGCCGCAGATCACCTTGAGCAGGCCGGCCTGGGCCAGCGTCTCCACGAGCCGCCGGTAGCGCGGCAGCATGCCGGCGTGATGGACGCCGACGCCGTGTCGCACAAGCCGGGACAGCGTCTTGTCGAACCCTGCGGTGAACCGGAAGCCGCCGATCATCTCGGCGATCGCATCGCGCTCGGCGCGGGTCGCGACGTTGACGCTGGTGAGCGCCTGCGCGCGCTCCAGCGCCGCGACCTGGGTGAAGTGGACGACGTAGACGGGGGCGCGGTCGGTCGAGAGCAGCTCCTCGAGCGTCTCGTGCACGGGGGTGGTGGCGTAGTAGTAGCTGAGCGGCACCGGGCGCTCGCCGGACGCGACGACGGCGGTCGGGCGTTGCGTGCGCCGGGTGAGGTCCTCCTCGAAGCGTGAGACCTCGCCGAGGGTCGCCGACATGAGCAGGAACTGCGCGTGTGGCAGCTCGAGCAGCGGCACCTGCCACGCCCAGCCTCGGTCGGGGTCGGCGTAGAAGTGGAACTCGTCCATGACGACGACGCCGACGTCGGCGTCGGCGCCCTCCCGCAGGGCCTGGTTGGCGAGCACCTCGGCGGTGGCGGTGATGATCGGGGCGTCCGGGTTGACCGCGGCGTCGCCGGTGAGCATGCCGACCTTGTCGGCGCCGAACATGTCGCACAGCGCGAAGAACTTCTCCGAGACGAGTGCCTTGATCGGCGCGGTGTAGACGCTGCGCCGCCCCTGGGCCAGAGCCGCGAAGTGCGCGCCGGCCGCCACGAGGCTCTTTCCGCTGCCGGTGGGCGTCGCGAGGATGACGTTGCTGCCCGAGACGAGCTCTATCAGTGCCTCGGTCTGCGCCGGGTACAGCTCGAGGCCCTGGTCGCTGCACCACGTCGAGAACACGTCGAACAGCGCGTCAGGCTCCGGCTCGGCCGGCAGGTGGTCGACGAGGCGCACCGGCCCGAGGATACGGCGGCGCTCGGTCGGCTGGATGCCGTCAGGTGATCACGCAACGTGTCCGAGTGATTAACCCTTACACCCCTATGTGTCACGATGCCGGCAAATGCGGTGACGTGTGACACACTCCGGCGCGGCCGTCCTTCCGGCCGACTCGTCCAGTCCCCGGCTCGACACCACGGGCCCGGCTGGCTCACCACACAACGGAGGACCACACGTTGAGGAAGCTCACCAGCAGCGTGGTCGGTGGGATCGCGGTCTCGGCGCTCGTCGCCGCCGCGATCCAGCAGCCGGCCACCGCCGCTCCCGTCGCACACGACGGAGCGACCCAGGGGGAAGCAACAGCAGCTGCGCACCGGCCTGACTACCGGCCAGGCCCGCTGTCGAAGGCGTACGTCGCGCAGCGCGAGGCCGCTATCGAGAAGGTGGCCAAGGGCAAGGCGAAGCCGAACGCGGACGGCGTCGTGAAGCTCGGCGCGAACAAGTTCGCCGAGGTCGAGACGACGGCTGACCAGGACCGGATCTTCACGATCCTGGCCGAGTTCGGCGACCAGAGCGTCGGGCGCTACGGCACCGAGCCGGGCCCGCTGCACAACGAGATCCCGAAGCCGGACCGCAGCGTCGACAACTCGACGATCTGGACCGCCGACTTCAGCAAGCCGCACTACGAGGAGCTGTTCAACGGCTCCGGCGAGTCGATGAAGACCTACTACGAGGACCTGTCCTCGGGCGCGTACTCGGTCACCAACGAGGTCACCGACTGGGTCAAGGTGCCCTACAACGCGTCGTACTACGGCGACAACGCCATCGAGGACAACGGCGGGTCGTGGGCGTTCGTCAACGACTCGGGCGACGCCTGGTACCAGAAGGCTCTCCAGGACCTCGGTTCGGCAGACGCGGTCGACCAGTACCTGTCGCAGTTCGACGTCTGGGACCGCTACGACTTCGACAACGACGGCAACTTCGACGAGGCCGACGGCTACATCGACCACTTCCAGGCGGTCCACGCCGGTGAGGGCGAGGAGGCCGGTGCCTCCGCCGACGCGATCTGGTCACACCGGTGGTACGTCAACGGCACCGACTACGGCCAGACCGGACCGGAGGTGGGCGGCACGCTGAACAAGGCCGGTGGCGCGCGGATCGGCGACTCGAAGTACTGGCTGGGCGACTACACGACCGAGCCGGAGAACGGCGGCCTCGGCGTCTTCGCCCACGAGTTCGGCCACGACCTCGAGCTGCCGGACTACTACGACACCTCTGGTGGCGAGAACAGCACCGCGTTCTGGACGCTCATGAGCTCAGGCTCGTGGCTGGGTCACGGCGAGGCGGCGAACGAGGGCATCGGCACCACGCCGGGCCTGATGGGTCCGGAGGAGAAGCTCTTCCTCGGCTGGCTCGACCACAGCACGGTCGACCTCGGCCAGAGCGGCGACTACACGCTGAACCCGTCGCAGTTCCAGGCGCGCGGCAAGGACCAGGCGGTGCGGGTGAACCTGCCCGCCAAGCACACCGATACCCCGTACACCACGCCGACCTCCGGCACCCACGCCTGGTGGACCGGCAGTGCTGACGGGCTCAACGAGACGCTGACCCGCAGCGTGGACGCGGGATCGCGGGTCACCGTGACGGCCAACGCCTGGTACGACATCGAGGCCGGCTACGACTACCTGTACGGCGAGTACTCGACCGACGGCGGGGCGAACTGGCAGCGCGCCGGCAACCCGGTCGACGGCTCGTCCAACGGTCGCTGGACCACGCTGCGGTACTCGTACGACGCCGGCGGTGCGGCATCGCTGTTCCGGTTCCGCTACCAGACCGACGGCGGTGTTCACCTGCCCGGGGCCTTCATCGACGACATCAGCGTCAACGGCGTCGTCGACGACGTCGAGGCAGGTCAGGGTGCCTGGACCAAGACCGGCCTGTGGCAGATCAGCACCGGCACGGTGAGCGGCGACTACGAGCGCTACTACCTGCTCGAGAACCGCGAGTACCAGGGCTGGGACTCGACGCTGCAGGTCGGCCCGTACCAGTTCAGCGAGGGCTACACGCGGCCGAACTGGGTCGAGTTCTTCCCGTTCCAGAACGGCATGCTGGTCTGGTACGTCGACGACTCGTACGAGGACAACAACGTCCTGCAGCACCCGGGTGGCGGGTCGGCCCTCCCGGTGGACGCCCGTCCGGCTCCGTTCACCTACGAGGGGACGACCGCGCGGCCGAGCAACCGGCGCCAGCCGTTCGACGCCACGTTCGGGCTGGAGGCCACCGATAACGTCTGCCTGCACCGGCAGGTGCTGCAGGGGTCGGGGGCGAACCAGACCGTGGTCGAGCAGGCAGCCTGCAAGCCGTCGAATCCCGGCATCCCGGTGTTCGACGACTCGGACCCGCTCACGTACTACAGCGCCGCGAACCCGCAGGGAAGTGTCAAGGTCGCGGGCCACGGCGTGAAGGTCACCGTGACCGGTGACAAGGGGAGCGACCTCACGATCAGCGTGGTCAACCCCGCGAAGAAGTAGGTCACTACCAGCACGAGGGGCCGGGAGCGCACGCTCCCGGCCCCTCGTCGGGTCGGGAAGGGTTCGGCCGCCTGCCGGGTTGGCACCGGACGTGACGTCCACCGCCACGACCGCTGTCGGGCTGCGCTCGGAGCGTGGCCCCGTCCTCCTCGGCGTGATGCTCTCGACCGCGCTGGTTGCTTTGGACGCCACGATCATCGCAACCGCGATCCCGTCGATCGTGCGCGATCTGGGTGGCTTCTCCCAGTTCCCGTGGCTGTTCTCGATCTACCTGCTCACCCAGGCCGTCACGGTGCCCCTGTACGGCAAGCTCGCCGACCTCGTGGGCCGTCGACCGGTGCTGTTCTTCGGCATCGCGACGTTCCTCGTCGGGTCGGTGCTCTGTGGCGTCGCGTGGAGCATGCCCACGCTG
>DASVBQ010000058.1:0-6110 GCA_036375795.1 Actinomycetes bacterium | reverse complement strand
CGCGGCGGACCAGCTCGGCGTCCAGCCGGCCGCGACGGGTCACGGCCTCGCGCCTCCGAGACCCCCGGACTGGTCGCGGTCGCGCTGCGCCTCCGCGAGCGTCTCCTGCAGGACCCGGTGCACGTCCTCGTACACCTCGACGGGCTCGGCGGGTGGCTTGTCCGCCAGGCCCTCGAGCCGCTCGAGGGCCTCCGCGATGCGCGGGTCGTCCACCGACTCGTCCTGCTCGCTCACGCGCTGGTCGAATTCGCGCTGGTCGAATTCGCGCTGGTCTTCTTCGCGCTGGTCGTCTTCGCGCTGGTGTTCTTGGCCGTCGACTTCTTCGCGGCAGACCTCTTGGCGGTGGTCTTCTTCGCCGTCGACTTCTTCGCGGCACTCCCGCGGGCCCGGCGCAGGTCCTGCTCGAGCTCCTCCACCCGCCGCTCGAGTGATCGTGACCGGCGCGTCTCCGACCGCAGCTCCTGCGCCGATACCAGACCCATCCGGGCGACGGTTCGCTCGACCTCGGCCCGCACCAGGTTCACCAGCAGGTTGCGGTTGGCCTTGCTGGTCGCCAGCAGGTCATCGGTGAGGGCACCGACCTGGGCCCGCAACGGCTGGGGCACCACGGCGTCCACGCCCGCCTCGCCCTGGGCGAGCAACGCCTTCGCGGCCGCCCGCGCCCGCTCCCGGGTGACGTCGGTCAGCCCGTTCGCCAGCTGGATGTATCCGCGCAGACCCTCGAGAACCATCTCGCCTCCGCTCTCCACTGTCCTCACGCCGCCGCGGCGGCGCCTCACGACGCCCTGCACGACGCTTGCGCAGACGCTACCCCGCCGAGGCGCCCCGGCACCCTGCGGTAGCGTCGCGCCACGACCCGCCCGGACCGCGGAACGGCGAGCACGCAGGAGGACCAGCCCGCGATGGCGACGACAGCACAGTGCCGGCAGGCCCTGGAGGACCTCGCCGCCCGGCTGCGTGATGTCGACGAGCACGACCGCAAGAAGCACTCGTTCGACCGCACGCTCAGCTGCCACGTCCCCGACCTGGACGTGACGTTCTCGGGGCAGCTGCAGGACGGGCACATCATCGGCATCACGACCGATCCCGCGCCCAAGGCACAGATCCGGCTCATGGCCACGAGCGACGACCTGGTGGCGCTGACCGACGGGCAGCTCAACTTCGCCCAGGCGTGGCTTTCCGGGAGGGTCAAGGTCGAGGCCGGTGTGCGTGACCTGCTGAAGCTCCGCTCGATGCTCTGAGGCCGCTCACCAGCCGAGCCGCGCCAGGGCCTGGCCGACCTGGTCCGCGTCCGCCCGCCCGTCGGCCCAGTGGGCGACGCACACCGCGCGCAGCCCGTCGACCCGGTCGCCGGCACCCGTCACCGTCAGGCGGTCCCCGCTCACCTGGGCGGTCCAGCCGCCACAGGTCCATCCCGAGCCGGCGTCACCACCCACCGGTGGGTGCGGCGCGAGCAGTCCGGTCCGCAGGTCCGCCGCCACGTAGGTCGGGCGCAGCCCGGCCGGGGCAGCCACCAGGTCGGCCGCACTCGCCACGCCGGTGAGCACCAGCAGGCTCGGGACGCCTGCCCGGTTGGCCCCCTCGACGTCCGTCTCCAGGCGGTCCCCGACGACCAGCGGGTCGCGGGCGCCGGTACGGCGGACCGCCTCGTCGTGCAGCGGCGTCTCGGGCTTGCCGGCGGCGACCGGTGAGCGGCCGGTGGCCGTGGCGATCACGCCGACCAGCGCGCCGTTGCCCGGCGCCATGCCCTGCGGCGTCGGCAGCGTCGTGTCCAGGTTGCTGGCGAACCACGGGACGCCGGCGCCGACGGCGTAGGTCCCCTCGGCAAGCAGGCCCCAGCCGACGTCCGGCGAGAAGCCCTGCACCACCGCGGCCGGCCCGTCCCCCGCCGAGCGCACCGGCCGCAGGCCCCGCTCGACGAGCGCGTCGTCGAGCCCCTGGCCGCCCACGACCAGTACGGCGGACCCGGCCGGCACCGCGGCGGCGACGAGGGTCGCCACGGCCTGGGCCGACGTGACGACCTGCTCAGGGGTCGCGGGGATCCCGAGCTCGCTGAGGTGGGCGGCCACCGTGGCCGGGGTGCGGGCGGCATTGTTGGTCACGAACGCCGCGCGCATCCCGAGCGCGCGCGCCGCAGCCACCGCCTCGGGAGCCCCGGGCACGGCATCGGGACCGACGTACAGCACGCCGTCCAGGTCCAGCAGCGCCGTGTCGTGCCGGGTCGCCAGCGGCAGGTCCGTCCCGTCAAGAAGCGGCCTCACCCGCCGGTCCCGCTTCCTGGCCAGTTCGGGGCCGTGTCGAGAGGCAGACCGGAGTCCTCGCGGGCCCGCACCGTCGCCCGGGCCTCGCGCAGGGCTCGTTGGTAGTCCGCCCGCCCCGGCCGCATGGCCGCGGCGAGCGCGAGCTGCTCGACCGCCCCGAGGAAGTCGCCGACCCGCATCCGGCTCAGCCCGAGGCCGAACCGCGCGTAGTCGTTGTCCGGGGTGGTCTCGACGAGCTCGCCGAACAGGCGGTGCGCCTCCCGGTAGCGCCCGGCGTCGAACGTCGCGCGGGCCAGCGCCTCGAGGATGCTGGCCGACTCGGGTTCCGCGGTGCGCGCGTGCGCGAGCAGCGACGCGGCCGCCTCCGCGTTACCGCTGTCCAGCAGGCTCAGGCCGCGGACGAACCAGTCGTAGACCTCGCCCGCCGGGGCGCCCTCTCCGTGTGTGCCGTACGTCACCCTGCGCGACCGTCCTTCCGTCGTACGTCACCGCCCGACGTAGCATGCCCGCCATGCCCGCGGCCGACCACGTGACGTCACCCGGTCTCGTGGTCCGGCCCTTCCGGGGGCTGCGCTACGACCCGGCGCAGGTCAGCGACCTCGCGGCGGTGACCAGCCCGCCGTACGACGTCATCGACCCTGACGGCGCCACCCACCTCGCCGAGCTGGACCCCCACAACGTCGTGCGCCTGATCCTGCCACGCGAGCAGGCCGACCACCGGACGAGCAGGTACGGCCGGGCCCGGGAGATCCTCGACGCCTGGACGGCCGACGGCGTGCTGCGCCGGGACGAGGAGCCCGCGCTGTACGTCTACGAACAGTCCGGACCGGGGGTGCTGCAACGGGGGGTCCTGGCTGCCGTAGAGCTGCGGGATCCCGCGGACCGGGTGATCCTGCCCCACGAGGACGTCATGCCGGGCCCGGTCGCCGACCGGCTGGAGCTGATGCGGGCGACGTCGGCGAACCTGGAGCCGATCCTGCTGGTGTACGACGGGGGCGGTGACACGGCCACCGTCATCGACGAGGTGTGCACCGGCGAGCCGCTGCTGGCGACCCTGGCGGAGGACGGGCTGGTGCAGCGGGTGTGGGCGGTCACCGACCCGGTGCTGCACGAGCGGATCGCGCGCGACCTCGCGCCGCGTCAGGCCCTGATCGCGGACGGCCATCACCGCTACGCGACGTACCGCCGGCTGCAGGCCGAGCACCACGCCGCAGGCGACGGCGCCGGCGACTGGGACCTCGGGCTGGCCATGCTCGTGGACGCGGCGAGCCACCCACTGCGGGTCCAGGCCATCCACCGCGTGGTGGCCGACCTGGCGTTCCGTGAGGCGTTGGAGCGAGCCGGCACGGTGTTCCGGATCCGCGACGCCGGTGACGACCTGGAGCAGGCGCTGGGGCGGCTGACCGCCGACGCCGGCGCGCACCCGTTCGTCGTCGGTGACGGGACGGCCTACGCCCTGCTCGACGACCCGGACCCGGCCGCCGTCGACGAGGTGCTGCCGAGCGCCGAGCACTCCCCGGCCTGGCGCGACCTGGACGCCAGCGTGCTGCACGCCCTGCTGCTGCACCGCTTGTGGGACGTCGACGACGACAGCCGCCGGACGGAGTACCTGCACGACGCCGGCGCGGCCGTGCGCGCGGCCCGCCGCAGTGACGGGGTCGCCGTGCTGATGCGGCCGGTGACGGTGGAGACGGTCCAGTCGCTGGCCGCCCGCGGGGAGCGGATGCCGCGCAAGTCGACGTCGTTCGGCCCGAAGCCGCGCACCGGGCTGGTGCTGCGGCTGCTGGACCGCTGACAGCTCGGCCGGAGTCACGACCGACGGGTAGCGGCCGTCGGCGGCCGGATCTGGTCACGGCTCACGCCCCTTGAGTCGGCGCACCCGGGCCGCCTCGACCTCGCTGCGGCTCGCGGCACCCGACCCGGTGCGCCAGAAGCGTCGCCGGAGGGCACCGTGCACTTCGAGCACGTCGCCGGCGGCGGCGCGAGCCAACACCCGCTGGACGTCCTTCCGCCACGCCGCACAGTCGAGGGTGTCGACGGTGGGCGAGCGCGACGAGCGCCCGGCGGGATCGCCGCGACGGGCAGGCGGGCGCTCGACGACCAGACGGAACGACACGAGGGAGTCGCCGCTGGGCAGGTCCCGACGGACCGCCTCGGCGGCGAGCCGGCCCACCAGCCGCACCTCGTTGGCGTGGTCGGGTAGGTCGGCCTCGGTGGCTCGATCGGCGCGGGTCGGCGGCACGGTTGGTCCTCCCTGGCGGCGGCGGACCTCCCATCGGCCCGCCCGGCTGCAGCCAGCGTGGCGCGTATGGACCCGGCGGAGGGGCTCGAACGGGTCGCCTGTGGACGCGCCGAGCCGGCGCGGCAGCTGTGGAGAGGCTCAGTCGCCGGGCTCGTCGAGGAAGGTCACTCCCGCGAGCTCGGCCAGCCGCTCCGCCGCGTCGGTCTCCGCGTGCTCGTCGGCATCGGCTGCGTGGCCCAGCCACTCGCGGGCCTCTGGCTCGCGGCCGGCCTCTCGCAGCGCCTCGGCGTAGGCATAGAACAGCCGTGCCGACCAAGGCCGGCGCCGGCCGGGGCGCAGCTCGGGACCCTGGAGAAGCAGGGCGGCCGCCTCGGGCTGCCTCATGTCTCGACGGGCACCAGAGGCCACGATGAGCATCTCGGCCCGCCCGGACGCGTCGAGCGTGCGTGCCTCCGGGCTGCTCGCCACCGCGAGCGCACGCTCTGGCCGCCCCAGACCGCGCTCGCAGTCGGCCATGACGGGCAGCGTGCTCTGGTCCCCGCTGATCCGCCGGGCGGCCCGCAGCTCGGCGAGCGCCTCGGCGTACCTCCCTGTGTGGTAGGCCGCCAGGCCGGCCGCCTCGCGGACGGCCGCCACCCGACCGGCACGGTCGCGGGCGGCGATGGCGTGCGCATAGGCGGCCTCGGGGTCCTCGTCGAGCAGCCGGCCGGCCATCACGAGGTGCCGGGCCACGGCATCCGCATTGAGCTTCGCCAGCGACGCGAGCTCCTGGCGGATGCTGCGGTCGAGCTCGGCGCCGGTGACCTCGTCGGGCAACGGCGGCTCCACCCGACGAGGGCGACGCTCTTCGCCGGGACGACGTTGTTCGCCCTGGGGGCCGGTGCGACGGCTCCCGTCACCGCGCTCGGTCCGCCGTGGCTGCTGCGACCCGCCCCGGGCACGGTCGCGGCCCTGAGCGGCACCGCCCTGCCGCGGGGCACCGCCCTGCCGCGGGGCACCGCCCTGCCGCGGCCGACGCTCACCGGAGGGTCGGTCTGCTCGGTCGTCGCGATCGCCCACGCTCGGGTCCTTTCCTGCGGTGCTCACGGCTCGGCTGGGCACACTGGCCCGGACATGCATCAAGGGCCACCCCGAATGGAGTGGCCCTTGATGAAAGAATGTCCGGCGGCGTCCTACTCTCCCACGCGGTCCCCCACGCAGTACCATCGGCGCTGAAAGGCTTAGCTTCCGGGTTCGGAATGGAGCCGGGCGTTTCCCTCTCGCTATGACCGCCGTAACTCTATTGAGATATCGAGGTCGTTCCCGACCGTATCTCGGGAACCGCACAGTGGACGCGAAGCAGATCTCCCCGAGGGGAGAAGTATGTGGTCAAGTCCTCGGCCTATTAGTACCGGTCAGCTCCATGCATTGCTGCACTTCCACCTCCGGCCTATCAACCCAGTCGTCTACTGGGGGCCTTACCAGGTTGACCCTGTGGGAGACCTCATCTTGAAGCGAGCTTCCCGCTTAGATGCTTTCAGCGGTTATCCCTTCCGAACGTAGCCAACCAGCCGTGCTCCTGGCGGAACAACTGGCACACCAGAGGTTCGTCCGTCCCGGTCCTCTCG
>DASVBQ010000051.1:0-3766 GCA_036375795.1 Actinomycetes bacterium | reverse complement strand
ACGTCGCACGGCACGCGCTCGCCCGACGCCGTCAGGACTGCCGTCGCCCGGCGGCCGCGCCGCTCGACGCCGACCACCTCGGTGCCGTAGCGGATCTCGACGCCGTGCTTCTCCGCCGCGCCCGCGAGGGCCTTCGGCACGGCGTGCATCCCGCCACGGGGGAAGTAGACGCCGGCGACCGAGTCCATGTACGCGATCACGGCATAGATCGCGAGGGCGTCGTACGGCGACAGGCCGGCGTACATCGCCTGGAACGAGAACACCTTCTGCGTACGCGGGTCGCGGAGGTACTGCGCCACTTTCGGTGCCAGCCGTCGGAAGCCGCCCATCGCCACGAGCCGAGCCAGGCTCGGCGTCACCAGCTGAAGCGGCGAGTCGATGTTGCGGTCGATGAAGTCGCGCATCTGCAGCTGGTACAGCCGCGACACGAAGTCGACGTAGCGCCGGTATCCGGCTGCCTCCGCCGGCCCGCACACCTCCGACAGCTCGGCGCACATCGCCTCGACGTCGGCGTGCACGTCCAGCGCCGACCCGTCCGCGAACCGCGCGCGGTACAGCGGGGTCACCGGCTCCAGCGTCAGCCAGTCCGGCAGCGACTCGCCCACGCAGTCCAGCGCGTCGGCGATGAGGTCCGGCATCGTGAGCACCGTCGGTCCGGTGTCGAACGCGTACCCCTGGTCCTGCAGCAGCCCGGCGCGCCCGCCCGGCACCTGCTCGCGCTCCAGCACCGTCACCCGGCGGCCCGCGCCGGCCAGCCGCAACGCCGCCGACAGCCCGCCGAGCCCAGCCCCGACCACCACCACGTGGTCGGTGCGACCGGAGACGCGCCTCACTGGGTCCGGGCGGTCGCTGCCGCCACCAGCCCCTCGAGGACGCCCCGCGCCGGTGGCTCGACCCCGGCGACCGCCGCGAGCGCCCGCTCCGACAGGTCTCTGATCATGTCCTCGACGACCGCCAGCGCGCCGCTGTCGGTGATGACCTCGCGCAAGCGGTCCACGCCGTCCGGGTCGAGGTGCGGGTCGCCCAGGCTGCGGCGCACGGCCGCCGCCTCGGCCGGCGAGCAGCGGTCGAGGGTGACCGCGACCAGCACGGTCCGCTTGCCTTCCCGTAGGTCGTCGCCGGCCGGCTTGCCGGTCTCGGCCGGGTCGCCGAACACCCCCAGCTCGTCGTCGCGGAGCTGGAAGGCCTCGCCGAGCGTGCGGCCCACCTCGTCGTACGTCGCGAGCAGGTCGGCCGGTGCTCCCGCGAGCGTGCCGCCGAGCAGCAGGGGCTCCTGCACGGTGTACTTCGCGCTCTTGTAGAGGATCACGTGCCGGGCCCGCTCGACCGAGGTGGAGGCGAGCACCTGCTCGAGCATGTCGAGGTACTGCCCGCACATCAGCTCGGTGCGCATCCGGTCGAAGACCGCCCGCCCCGCGGCCAGCTGCGCGTCGGGCAGCCCCGAGCCGGCGTACAGCTCGTCGCACCACGACAGGCAGAGGTCGCCCGCCAGGATCGCGCCGGCGACGCCGAAGTCCTCCGACGAGCCCAGCCACCGGTTGCCACGGTGCAGTGCGGCGAACCGCCGGTGCACGGCAGGCATCCCGCGCCGGGTGTCGCTGCCGTCCATCACGTCGTCGTGGATGAGCGCCGCGGCCTGGAACAGCTCGAGCGACGCCGCCACCGACACGATGGCGGGGGAGTCGTCGCCGCCGGCGCCGCGCCAGCCCCAGTAGCAGAATGCCGGGCGCAGCCGCTTGCCGCCGCGGAGCAGGTCGCCGATCGCGTCCATGAGCGGCGCGAGGTCGTCGCCGACCTGGTCCAGGGCGTCGGACTGGCGCGACAGGAAGTCGTCAAGGGTCTTGTGGACGCGGTTCCTCAGGTCCTCGACGTCGAGCGGGTCGGGCGCGGGGTCCTGAGCAGGGGCCACACCGTCGGAGCCTAGGTGCATGTCCCGTCTTCCGGTCACCAGACCCGACCGGATGCGCTCGCGTAGCCTCGTCCCCGATGAGCCCCTCCGACTCCACCCGCGTCCGGGACCCGTGGTCCCGGGAGAGCGTGATGCCTGTCCGGTCCGGGACGATCAAGGAGATCCTCGACTCCGGTCGCCAGTCCTTCTCCTTCGAGTTCTTCCCGCCGAAGACCGAGGAGGGCGAGCGCAAGCTCTGGACGGTCCTGCGACAGCTGGAGGCGCTGCACCCGACCTTCGTCTCGGTGACCTATGGCGCCGGCGGCTCCACCCGCGACCACACCGTCGCGATGACCGGCCAGATCGCCCGCAACACGACGCTGATGCCGGTCGGGCACTTCACCGCCGTCGACCACTCGATGGCCGAGCTGCGGCACATCATCGGCCAGTACGCCGCGTCCGGCGTCCGCAACGTGCTGGCGCTTCGGGGAGACCCGCCCGGTGACCCGACGGCCGAGTGGGTGCGGCACCCCGAGGGCGTGGAGTACGCCGAGGACCTGGTGCGTCTCCTGAAACGGTCCGGGGACTTCTGCGTGGGCGTGGCGGCCTTCCCCGAGCGGCACCCCCGGTCGACCGACTGGGAGACGGACACGAGGTACTTCGTGCAGAAGTGCCGGGCCGGCGCCGACTACGCGATCACCCAGATGTTCTTCTACGCCGACGACTTCCTGCGCCTGCGGGACCGGGTCGCCGCCGCGGGCTGCGAGGTGCCGATCATCCCGGGCATCATGCCGGCGACCAACGTGCGCCAGATCGAGCGCTTCGCCCAGCTGTCCAACGCGGCCTTTCCACCCGAGCTCGCCGAGCGGCTGCACGCGGTGGAGGACGACAAGGACGCGATGCGTGCGGTCGGTGTGGAGGCTGCCACCGAGCTGTGCGAACGGCTGCTCGCCGAGGGCGTGCCGGGCCTGCACTTCATCACGCTGAACACCTCGACCGCGACCCGGGAGATCTACCAGCGGCTCGGTCTCGGCGACCGCCGCTAAGTTGCCGCACGTGCCCCCGAGCGACCTTGTGGTGCGACACGCCTGGCGTTTCACGGCAGAGGGTCGCTGACGGGCCATGCGGGGCGGCGGGAGGCTGGTCGGCCGGGAGGCCTTCTTCGACGGCTGGGCGAAGCTGCACGGAGGCTACGACCCGCGGTCCAACCCGCTCGTCCGGTGGTGGCTCACCGGTGCGTACGTGGTGGCGCGACCGCTCGCGCGGGCTCACGTGGCGCCCGACCTGGTCACGCTGCTCGGCGTGGTGGTCAGCGCCGGGGCGGTCGGGCTGGCCTACGGGGGAGCCGGCTGGTGGTACGCAGCCGCCGCGCTCGTGGTCGTGCTGTCCGGCCTGGTCGACAACCTGGACGGCGCCGTCGCGGTGCTGTCCGGCCGGGCCACCCGGTGGGGGCACGTGCTCGACTCGCTGGCCGACCGGGTCAGCGACCTGCTGTACCTCGTCGCGCTCTGGGCGGCCGGCGCCCCGCTCGCGGTGTGCGCGTCCGGCGGAGCGCTGATGTTCCTCCAGGAGTACGCCCGAGCCCGCGCCGCGGCCGGTGGGATGACCGAGATCGGCGTCGTCACGGTCTGGGAGCGACCCACGCGGGTGATCGTGACCGCGGCGTTCCTGGCCTCGGCCGCGGTGCTCGACGACCCCTGGCCCACCCTGGGCGCCTGGGCGTGGGTGGGGCTCGGGGTCGTCGGGCTCGGGCAGCTCCTGGTCGTGGTGCGGCGCCGGCTGCGCTGAGGTCAGCCAAGGGTCCGACTGTCGAGGTCTAGCCTCCCGCCGGGCCGACGAGGTCGGCCACGATGGCGGCGGACAGCCCCACCAGTGGCA
>DASVBQ010000037.1:0-7078 GCA_036375795.1 Actinomycetes bacterium | reverse complement strand
CACCTGTGGACGTGGCACCACGAGCTCCTGCTGGCCCGCGAGACGGCGGTCGCGGACATCGCCGCCCGCCACGGCTGGACGTACCGCACCCGCGACCTGCGCGCGGCTCCCGACGGCACCGCCCGCAACTCCCTGCTCGGCACATACGACGGCGTCCCGTTCCTCGCCTACGACCGCATCCGCAGCGCCAGCCACCACGACAAGGACGGGCGGCTGACAGGGGTGACCCTGGCAACCGCCAGCGTCGTCCAGATCCCGTTCACCGCTCCGTTCCGGCTCGCCGTGGTCCGCGACTCCTTCGGCGCCGACGTCCGCTGGGGCCACTTCGGGAGCGCTGTCACTCTCGAGTCCGGAGACTTCAACGACAGCTACAACGTCTACTGCCTCGACCACTACCGGGCACGTCTCGTCCTGAACCCGGCGGTCATGGGCATCCTCGTGGGCAACCCCGGGCTCGAGCTCGTCCTCGACCGTGGACTGCTGCGCGTCACCCGACCCGACGAGCTCACCGACGAGCCGACCCTGCTCACGCTCATCGCCCTCGCCGCCCGAGTCGCCCGCTCAGCCAAGGCCGCCGACGTCACCTGAGCGCCCGACCCGGTGCGCAACCTCTGCAGGACGTGCGGTGTCCTGCTCCTCCAGCGGGGCGCGGATCGCTGCGTCGGTAAGGTCGCGGGCATGCTCGCCGCGACCGCTGTCAAGCTCGACCCCGAGAACCCGCTCTCCGGCCTGCGCGTGGGGGATCACCCGGACCCGGAGCCGCGCGATGGCTGGACCACGGTGCGGCTGCGGGCCGCCTCGCTGAACCACCACGACCTGTGGAGCCTGCGCGGCGTCGGGCTGCGCGAGGACGCGCTGCCCATGGTGCTCGGCTGTGACGGCGCCGGGGTCGACGAGGACGGCAACGACGTCGTGGTGCACGCCGTCATCAGCGACCCGGACCACCGCGGCGACGAGACCATGGACCCGAAGCGGACGCTCCTCTCGGAGAAGTACGACGGGACGCTGGCCGATCTCGTCCAGGTCCCGCGCCGGAACCTGGTGCCCAAGCCTGCGGAGCTCAGCTTCGATGAGGCGGCGTGCCTGCCGACGGCATGGCTGACGGCGTACCGCATGCTCTTCACCCAGGCCGGCGTCTCGCCCGGCAGCACCGTTCTCGTGCAGGGCGCCGGTGGGGGCGTCGCCACCGCCCTCATCGCCCTCGGCCGTGCCACCGGGGTGCGGGTCTGGGTCACCAGCCGGGACGAGGCGAAGCGGGCCAAGGCTGTCGAGCTCGGCGCGGACCAGGCCTTCGAGTCCGGCGCCCGGCTGCCCGAGCGGGTCGACGCCGTGATGGAGACAGTCGGTGCGGCCACCTGGGACCACAGCCTGAAGTCCGTGCGCCAGGGCGGGACCGTCGTGGTCACCGGCGCCACCGGCGGGCACCTGGCGACGACCGACCTGCGCCGCGTGTTCTTCCTGCAGCTGCGCATCGTCGGATCGACGATGGGCACCCGCGACGAGCTCGACCGGCTGGTCCGGCTGATGGCGCAGACCGGCGTGCGCCCGGTCATCGACACGGTGCTGCCGCTGGAGCAGGCCGAGGACGGGTTCCACCGGCTGGCCGGCGGCGACGTCTTCGGCAAGATCGTGCTGACCCGACCTGGCCCGAGCGGTTCATGAGCCCGGCATGACGACCGATCGCGACACCTCGCTCCCGCGGTGGCGCGACCCGGCGTGGCGCGCCGAGGTCGACGCCTGGGTGGCCGACCGGCTCGCCGGGTCGGGCCTGCGGCAGACCGGCGAGGTCGACCGGGAGCGGCGCTATCCGTGGTCCGCCGTGTGGCGCATCCCCACCGACGGCGGACCAGTCTGGTTCAAGGCGAATGCGGCCGGGATGGCCCATGAGGCCCCGCTCTACGCGGTCCTCGTGCGGCGGGCGCCCACGCACGTGCTCGCGCCGCTGGCGCTCGACCCGGCCCGCGGCTGGCTCCTGCTGCCGGACGGGGGAGCCACCCTGCGGGACATCGAGGGAGCACGCACCGACCTCGGGGCGTGGGAGCGGATGCTGCAGGAGTACGCCGAGATGCAGCGCAACCTCGAGCCGTACGTCGACGAGCTGCTCGCCGCCGGTGTGCCGGACCGGGGGCCCGAGCATCTGCCGAGAGTGCGCGCCGCGCTGCTCGACGACCCGGATCTGCTCCTGCTCGGCGACGAGCACGGGCTCACCGCCGAACAGCGTGACGAGCTGCTGGGCGAGCAGTCGGCGTACGCCGCCCTGTGCGCGGAGCTCGCGGCGTACGGCATCGCGCCGTCGCTCCAGCACGACGACCTGCACGACCACAACGTCTTCGTGTCCCCCGAGCCGGGCGGCCCGCTTCGGGTGTTCGACTGGGGCGATGCGGTCGTGGGGCAGCCTTTCGGCGTGCTGCTCGTGAGCCTGCGCGTCGTGTCGGACCTCATCGGTGCGGCGAACGGCTCGGCCGAGCTGCTCCGGCTGCGCGACGCGTACCTCGAGCCGTGGACGACGGATCGCGACATCGCGGACCTGCGCGAGGCGGCTCGACTGGCCGTCCGGGTGGGTGGCGTGTCACGGGCTGACTGCTACCGGCGGGCGACGATGGAGTGGCCGGACCGCCGTCGGCCGTTCGGCGAGGGCGTGCCCGGGTGGCTGCTGGAACAGCGCGGGCCGATGCCGCTCGAGCCGATGTCGGCGCGGCCGCGCACCTAGGTCCGGGCCACCAGCCGTCGGACGTCGTCGAGCGTGCGCTGCAGCACGGCACGCACCGCGGCGACGTCCTCGGCGGTCAGGCTGCGGGCGCGGGCAACCTCGCGCAGCTCAGAGCGAAGCCACTCGATGCTCGACTCCAGCTCGCGCCGGTGCGGGTCGCCCTGACCGGTCTGGCGCGCCTCGCGCGCAGCATGCCGACTCTCCCGACGCATGTCCCGGGCTGCCGCCCTCAGCTCGGCCCGCAGGTCCTTCACCGACCCGCGCACCTCGGAGCGGATCTCCGTCGCCAGGTCGCGGACCGAACCGGCGATCTCCTGCTCCAGGTCGTCCAGCTCGGCCTGGCGCGCGGTGAGCTCTGCCCGGCCGGCGTCGGTGATGCGGTAGACCTTGCGCCCCTCGACGACCTCATGGGTGACCAGGCCCTCCGCCTCGAGCCGGGCCAGCCGCGGGTACACGGTCCCGGCGCTGGGGGAGTAGAGGCCCATGAAACGGTCCTCCAGCTCCCGGATCACGTCGTAGCCGTGCCGCGGGCTCTCGTCGAGCAGCTTGAGCAGGTACAGCCGCAGCCGGCCGTGCCCGAAGACGGGGCTCACGCCTGCTCCTGAAGCGTCCGGCGCAGCAGCGTCACGTCGCCGGACACGGTCTTCGCGCTGAGCCGACCGTCGCCGCTGCCGATGTGTCCCCGCAGCGTCGCCTTGCCCGGCTTGCGCTCGGCCCGCACGCCGTCGAACGCGCTGTCCAGCGAGCCGCTCATCGTCTTGACGTCGACCTGCAGGCCCACGGACGCCGGCATCCGCAGGGTCAGGTCGCCCGAGACGCTCGACACGTCGATGCGTCCGCCCGGGCGCAGGTCGAGGTCGAGCGTGAGGTCGCCGGACACCGTCTCGGCCTTCACCCGCTCGCTGTTGCCGCTGACGACGGTCAGGTCGCCGGACACGGTCGTGAACTTCAGTGCCCCGTGCAGCTTGCGGCTCTCGAGGTCGCCACTGACCGTCTGCGCGCTGATGTCGGACCGGACCCCGTCGAGCGTGACGTCGCCCGAGACGCTCTTGACCGCGGTCTTGTCGGCGTCGATGCCCGAGACGACCGCGTCGGCCGAGACCACGCCCAGCTCGACCGGGCAGGTGGCCGGCACGGAGACCGAGACGACGGCGGACGCCTTGCGGTTGCCCCCCACCCAGTCGAGGAGCCCGCCCCAGGTGAGCCGCTCGTGGACGATCGTGAGGGTGCCGTTCTCCAGCGTCACGGTCAGCGGCCCCTCGACCTGGCTGACCTCCACCTGGGCAGCGCCGGACTCGGCGTCCTCGGTCCGCCCGACCACGTCCACGCTGCCCGCCACCATCCGGACCTCGAGCCGCCGGACGCCCTCGAGGTCGAGGGACTGCGGGCTCTCGATGCGCCACTGCTGCACTGTCGTCTCCTTGTCACGATGTATCGCGTCTTTACAGAGACGATATATCGCGTTGTTGCGATGTCAAGTGCGGGTGGAGGACGCGGGTGCGGGACGCGAGTGCATGACCCCGGTGACAGGACAAAGGTGACGACTGCCACACTCCTCTCGTCGTGGACGACCCCTATGCCGACCGGCCGTGGCTGCGGTTCTACCCCGAGGGTGTGCCGCGGGACGTCCACGTGCCCGACGTACCAGTGACCGCCCTGCTCGACGACGCCGCGCGGGCGTTCCCCGACCGACCGGCACTGACCTACTTCGGCCGCACGCTCACCTACCGCGAGCTGCACGACGAGGTCGGCCGCTTCGCGGGCGTGCTCGCCGGCCTCGGCGTGGCGAAGGGCGACCGGGTGGCGCTGGTGCTGCCGAACTGCCCGCAGAACGTCATCGCGTTCTTCGCCACGCTGCGCCTCGGTGCCGTGGCCGTGCAGCACAACCCGCTGTACACCGAGCCGGAGCTGCGCCACCAGCTGGCCGACAGCGGCGCGATCGTGGCGGTCGTCTACGACGGGGCGTATGCCCGGGTGACCGCCGTCCGCCCCGACACCGCGCTGCAACAGGTCGTCGTCACGTCGCTGGTGGACTACCTGCCGTCCTGGAAGCAGCGGTTGCTGCGGCTCCCGCTGCGCCGGGCCCGCGAGAAACGGGCCCGGCTCGTCACCCCGCTGCCGCCGGGCGAGGACGTGCCGGACTTCGCCGAGCTGCTCGCCGCGTCGACCCGCGGCCCTGCCCAGACGTCCCTCGACCCGGTCGCGGACCTTGCAGCCCTTCAGTACACCGGCGGCACCACCGGCCTCCCCAAGGGCGCCATGCTCACCCATCGCAACCTGGTGGCGAACGCCTACCAGACCAGGGCCTGGGACCCGGGCATCTCCGAGGGCTACGAGACGACGCTGGGCGTGCTGCCGCTGTTCCACGTCTACGGCCTGACGCTCGGCCTGATGACCACGATGCTCTCCGCCGGGCGTCTCGTGCTGATGCCGACGTTCGACCTGCAGATGGTGCTGGAGGCGGTGTCCCGCGAGAAGCCCTCGATCTTCCCCGGCGTGCCGCCGATGTACAGCCAGGTCAACGACGCGGCAGCAGAGGGCGACCACGACCTGCGCTCGGTCCGCACCTGCGTCTCCGGCGCGATGCGGCTGCCGCCGGCGACCGTCGACGAGTTCCAACAGCTCACCGGCGGCCGCTTGGTCGAGGGCTACGGGCTCACCGAGACCTCACCGGTGGCGCTGTGCAACCCGCTCAATCGCAACGCGCGGGCCGGCACGGTGGGCTTGCCGGTGCCCAGCACCGACGCGCGGGTCGTCGACGAGCGGGACCCGGACGTGGTGGTTCCCCCCGGCACGGCCGGCGAGCTCGCGCTGCGCGGCCCGCAGGTGTTCGCCGGCTACTGGGGTCACGCAGGGGACACCGCGGCGATGCTGCGCGACGGCTGGATCCTCACCGGGGACGTCGTGACGATGAGCCCGGACGGGTTCTTCACGATCATCGACCGCAAGCGCGACGTGATCCTCGCCAGCGGCTTCAGCATCTTCCCCAGCGAGGTGGAGGACGCGGTCTGCGAGCACCCGGACATTGCGGAGTGCGTGGTGGTCGGCGTCCCCGATCCCTATCGCGGAGAGACGGTGAAGGCGTACGTCGTGCCGCGGCCGGGCACCTGGCTCGTGGCCGACCAGGTGCAGGACCACTGCGCCGAACGGCTCGCGGCCTACAAGGTGCCCAAGCTCGTCGAGGTGCGCGACGAGCTGCCGCGCAACATCATCGGCAAGCCGCTGCGCCGCGTGCTGCGCGAGCAGCACATGGCCGCGGTCACGATGACGTCCGAGGCGATGACTTCCGACGGCCTGCCCGGTCTACCGTGCTGACAGGTTCACCGCACCCCGAGGAGCTGCGCCATGGGCAGGATCGTGTCCAACTTCTTCGTCTCTCTCGACGGCGTGGTGGAGTCGCCCGACAAATGGCACTTCCCGTACTTCGACGATGCGATGGGCGCGATCGTCGGCGAGGGCATGGCGACCACGTCCGCGATGATGATGGGACGACGGCTGTACGACGAGTGGTCCTCGTACTGGCCGGGGCAGGGGCCGGACGTTCCGTTCTCCGAGTTCATCAACACCGTCCCCAAGTACGTCCTGTCCACAACGCTCAAGGACCCGGCGTGGCAGAACACGACGGTGATCTCCGACGATGTCGCGGCCAACGTACGGGCGGTCAAGGACGGCACGGAGGGCGACATCGGGATGTCCGGTAGCGCCACCACCGCGCGCTGGCTGCTCGCCAACGGGCTGCTCGACGAGCTCGCCCTCCTCGTGCACCCGATCGTGGTCGGATCCGGTCAGCGGCTGTTCGAGGACACGAGCACCTACCCGCTGCAGCTGCTCTCGAGCACGACGCTCGACACCGGTGTCCTGCACCTGCGCTACGCGCCGGCATCCTGAGGCACGCAGCTCGGTCCGCTGGCCGTCGCGGACCTAGTCGTCCTCGTCGTCCAGCCGGGCGAGCCAGGTGGCCAGCCGCTCGACCGGGACCTCGAAGTCAGGGTTGAGGTCGACGAACTCCTGCAGCCGAGCGGCCAGCCACTCGAGCGAGACCTGCTCCTCGCCCCTGCGCGCCTCGAGCTCCTCGATTCCGCGGTCCGTGAAGTACACGATGCAGTCCGGGTCTTTTCCGTAGTCGTCGGTTGTTGCTGGGCTCGTCAGAACGTGAAGGCGTGCTCGACGAGGGCCTTCTGCTCGAGGTCGTGCATCTTGTGCGATCCCGCGGCCGGGGAGGCCGAGGCGGTGCGCGAGACGCAGACCAGCGGCCGCCCGCCGAGGTGGGCCGGCAGGTTCAGCGCCATGAACGGCCACGGTCCCTGGTTGGCCGGCTCCTCCTGCACCCAGACCAGCTCCGCCCCCGGGTAGGCCGCGATGGCCTCG
>DASVBQ010000024.1:0-2753 GCA_036375795.1 Actinomycetes bacterium | reverse complement strand
AGCGGCGGCGGCTCGCAGCGGCTGCGTTCGCCCACACCGCGGCGTACGACGTCGCCGTCGCCTCGTGGTTCGGCCGCGAGCTGGCACCCGAGCCGGACGGCTGGCCACTCTTCACCGGCCTGGCCCTACAGCGCGAGGCCGTGCTGCGCTACGGCGAGAACCCGCACCAGCGGGCGGCGCTCTACCGCGACCCCTCGGGCACGCGCGGGCTGGCCGGCGCCGAGCAGCTGCACGGCAAAGAGATGAGCTACAACAACTACGTCGACACCGATGCGGCGCTGCGCGCGGCGCACGACTTCGCCGAGCCCTGCGTCGCGATCATCAAGCACACCAACCCGTGCGGCATCGCCGTGTCCCATGACGACGACCAGGACGCGGTCGCCGACGCGCACCGGCGGGCGCACGCCTGCGACCCGGTGTCGGCGTTCGGCGGGGTGATCGCCACCAACCGGCCGGTGACCGTTGCGATGGCCGAGCAGGTCGCCGAGGTGTTCACCGAGGTGATCGCGGCTCCCGCGTACGAGGCGGGGGCGCTGGACGTCCTCACCCGCAAGAAGGCGATCCGAGTGCTGCGGGTGCCCGACTACTCGACCCCCGCACTCGACGTGCGGCAGGTGAACGGCGGTCTCCTCGTGCAGACAGGCGACTCCGTGACCGAGCCCGGCGACGTTCCGGACGGCTGGACGCTCGCCGCCGGCGAGGCGGCGGACCAGGCGACGCTCGCCGACCTCGCGTTCGCCTGGCGGGCCTGCCGGGCGGTCAAGTCCAACGCGATCCTGCTCGCGCGCGACGGGGCCACGGTCGGGGTCGGGATGGGCCAGGTGAACCGCGTGGACTCCGCCCGGCTCGCGGTCTCCCGCGCGGGGGAGCGGGCACGCGGCGCCGTGGCCGCCTCCGATGCGTTCTTCCCGTTCGCCGACGGCCTGCAGGTACTCATCGAGTCGGGGGTGCGGGCGGTCGCCCAGCCGGGCGGCTCGGTCCGCGACGAGGAGGTCGTCGCGGCAGCGCGCGAGGCGGGCGTGACGCTGTACCTCACCGGTGTTCGGCACTTCGCGCACTGACCTGACAGACTCGCGGCCTGTGACTGCGACCATCCTCGACGGCAGGGCCGCCGCCGCCGCCGTGCGGGCGGACCTGAAGGTACGCGTCGCCAGGCTGCGCGAGCAGGGCATCGTCCCCGGTCTCGGGACGGTGCTGGTGGGCGACGACCCGGGCAGCCACTCGTACGTCGCCGGCAAGCACCGGGACTGCGCCGAGGTCGGCCTGGTGTCGATCGCCCGCGAGCTGCCCGCCGAGGCCACCCAGGCCGATGTCGAGGCGGTCGTGGACGAGCTCAACGCCGACCCGGCCTGCACCGGGTACATCGTCCAGCTGCCGCTCCCGGCCGGGCTGGACGCCAACGCCGCACTGACCCGGATGGACCCGGCCAAGGACGCCGACGGGCTGCACCCGACCAACCTCGGCCGACTGGTGCTCGGGGAGCCGGCGCCGCTGCCGTGCACGCCGCGGGGCATTGTCGCGCTGCTGCGCCGCCACGACATCCCGCTCGCCGGCGCGGAAGTCGTCGTGGTCGGCCGGGGGGTCACGGTCGGGCGGCCGCTCGGGCTGCTGCTCACCCGGCGGACGGAGAACTCGACGGTCACCCTGTGCCACACCGGTACCCGCGACCTGGCCGGCCATCTGCGCCGGGCCGACGTGGTCATCGCGGCCGCGGGAGTGCCCGGCTTGGTGACGGCGGACATGGTGCGGCCGGGCGCCGCCGTCGTCGACGTGGGCATCACCCGCACCGCAGGCGGGCTCGTCGGCGACGTCGCGCCCGAGGTGCGCGAGGTCGCCGGGTACCTCGCGCCGGTGCCCGGCGGCGTGGGTCCGATGACCCGCGCGATGCTGCTGCTCAACGTGGTGGAGCGCGCCGAACGGCCCGCCGGGTGAGCTGGATGTCCGCTCCTGACGTCGACGACCGGCCGCCGATCCGCGGCGGGTGGGTCGGCCGTCAGTGGCCACTGCTCACGGTGCTCGGGGGCGGCGTCGTCGGGCTGGCCGCCGTCGCCACGGACCACTTCCGCGCCGGCTGCCTGCTGCTCGGGTTCTCGGTGCTCTTTGCCGCGCTCGCGCGGTTGCTGCTGCCCGCTCGCCGGGTAGGCCTCTTGGTGGTGCGCAGCCGCGCGTTCGACGTGCTGGTGCTGTCCACGATGGGTGTCGCGCTCGTCGTGCTCGCGATCATCGTCCCCGCCGCCGACTGAGCACCCGGCCCTCGCCGCGGGCGGCATGAGGTGCTGAGATAGCCTCGACCGCCGGAAGTCTCTTGATGACGAGAGATTTCGCCGCTCGGTCGGCGCCGCTGCGCCGCACGCACGACACCAGGAACGACAAGGAGCGCCTCCATGGCCCGGACCCCAGTCACCGTCACCGTCACCGGCGCCGCCGGCCAGATCGGGTACGCGCTGCTCTTCCGCATCGCCTCCGGCCAGCTGCTCGGTCCGGACGTGCCGGTGCGCCTGCGCCTGCTGGAGATCACACCGGCGCTCAAGGCGGCCGAGGGCACCGCGATGGAGCTCGACGACTGCGCCTTCCCGCTGCTCTCCGGCATCGACATCACCGACGACCCCCGCGCCGCCTTCGACGGCGTGAACGTGGCGCTGCTGGTCGGCGCCCGCCCGCGTACCGCCGGCATGGAGCGCGGCGACCTGCTCGAGGCGAACGGCGGCATCTTCAAGCCGCAGGGCGAGGCCATCAACGCCGGCGCGGCGGAG
>DASVBQ010000012.1:0-2013 GCA_036375795.1 Actinomycetes bacterium | reverse complement strand
GGGTCGGCGCCGGGTCGGTCTGGGCCGGAGCCGACGCCGGCGTCGACGGGTGCGCCGCCGGGTTCCCGGTGGGAGTGCCGGCCGGGACCGGGTCGTTGTCCTCCACCGGAGGCGTCGTCGCCGGGGTGTCGGCGTCGTCGTCGCCGATGTGGATGGAGCGGCGCTTCGACACGTAGATGGCACCCGCGATGACGGCCACCGCCACGAGCGCGATGACGATGCGCAGCGCGTCGTTCTGGTCCTGCCCGACACCCATCGACACCACGGCGCTGGCGATCAGCAGCGAGACCAGGTTCATCACCTTGATCAGCGGGTTGATCGCCGGACCGGCGGTGTCCTTGAACGGGTCACCGACGGTGTCGCCGATGATGGTCGCCTCGTGGGCCAGCGAACCCTTGCCGCCGTGGTGACCGTCCTCGACCAGCTTCTTGGCGTTGTCCCACGCGCCACCGGAGTTGGCGAGGAACACCGCCATCAGGGTGCCGGCGCCGATGGCACCGGCCAGGAACCCGGCCAGGGCGGTCACGCCGAGCCCGAAGCCGACCGCAACCGGTGCGAGGACGGCGAGCAGGCCGGGCGTCACGAGCTCGCGCAGCGAGTCCTTGGTGACGATGTCGACGACCTTGCCGTACTCCGGACGGCCGGTGCCCTGCATGATCCCGGGGATGTCGCGGAACTGGCGACGGACCTCGAACACCACGGCACCCGCCGCGCGGCCGACCGCGTTGATCGCGAGCCCCGAGAAGAGGAACACGGCGGAGGCGCCGAGCAGGATCCCGACCAGCACCAGCGGGTTGAACACGTTGAAGTCGAGCAGCGCGAACTCGTCGCCGCTCGGCTGCGCCTCGTTGAGCGCCTCCGCTACCGAGGTGGCGTAGGAGCCGAACAGGGCGGTGGCGGCCAGCACGGCGGTCGCGATCGCGATGCCCTTGGTGATCGCCTTGGTGGTGTTGCCGACGGCGTCGAGCTCGGTGAGGATCTGCGCTCCCTCGGGGCTGACGTCGCCGGACATCTCGGCGATGCCCTGGGCGTTGTCGGAGACCGGTCCGAAGGTGTCCATGGCGACGATCACGCCGACGGTGGTCAGCAGACCGCAGCCGGCGAGCGCGACGGCGAACAGCGAGACCGTCAGGGTGGCGCCGCCGAGCAGGAAGGCTCCGAACACCGCCGCACCGATGACCAGGGTCGTGTAGACGGCGGACTCGAAGCCCACCGCGAGACCGGACAGGATCACCGTCGCCGGGCCGGTCAGCGAGGTCCTGCCGACGTCCTTGACCGGACGGCGCTCGGTGCCGGTGAAGTAACCGGTCAGCGCGAGGATGCCGGCGGCCATCACGATGCCGATCACGACCGCGAGCGAGGCGATGACCCGCGGGTCGCCCTCGGCTCCGCCCATGTCGCGGCCGGCCACGTTGGCGAAGTCAGCGAAGTCGCTGGGCAGGTAGATGAAGGAGAGCGCGACGCAGGCGACCGCGGCGATCGCGGCCGAGAGGTAGAAGGCCCGGTTGATGGTGACCAGGCCGTTCTCACCCGGACGCGGCTTGCAGAGGTAGACGCCGGCCACGGCGGTCAGCGCGCCGATCGCGGGGATCAGGAGCGGGTAGACCAGGCCCTTGTCGCCGAAGGCCTGCGAGCCCAGGATGAGCGCGGCGACCAGGGTGACGGCGTACGACTCGAACAGGTCGGCGGCCATGCCGGCGCAGTCGCCCACGTTGTCGCCGACGTTGTCGGCGATCGTGGCGGCGTTGCGCGGGTCGTCCTCGGGGATGTTCTGCTCGACCTTGCCGACCAGGTCGGCACCGACATCGGCGGCCTTGGTGAAGATTCCGCCACCGACTCGCATGAACATGGCGAGCAGGGCGGCACCGAAGCCGAAGCCCTCCAGGACGTGGGCCGCCTCGTCGCGGAACAGCAGGACCACCACGCTGGCCCCCAGGAGGCCCAGTCCGACCGTGAGCATGCCGACCATCGCGCCGGTACGAAAGCCGATGTGCATGGCCGGGTCACGCCCGG
>DASVBQ010000002.1:0-5534 GCA_036375795.1 Actinomycetes bacterium | reverse complement strand
TGGTGACAAGCTGGCCGGCCGCCACGGCAACAAGGGCGTCATCTCCAAGATCCTGCCCGTCGAGGACATGCCGTTCCTGGAGGACGGGACCCCGGTCGACATCGTGCTCAACCCGCTCGGCGTGCCGGGCCGGATGAACGTCGGCCAGGTGCTCGAGACTCACCTCGGGTGGGTCGCCAAGACCGGCTGGGAGATCAGCGGCGACAAGGAGCAGTGGCAGAAGAGCCTCAAGACGATCGGCGCGGACAAGGGCGAGCCCGGCACCAACGTGGCGACCCCGGTCTTCGACGGCGCCCGCGAGGAGGAGATCACCGGCCTCCTGGGGTCGACGCTGCCCAACCGCGACGGCGTCCAGCTGATCGGCGAGTCCGGCAAGGCGCAGCTGTTCGACGGCCGCTCCGGCGAGCCGTTCACCGCGCCGGTCTCGGTCGGCTACATCTACATCCTGAAGCTGCTGCACCTGGTCGACGACAAGATCCACGCGCGCTCGACCGGCCCGTACTCCATGATCACCCAGCAGCCGCTGGGCGGTAAGGCCCAGTTCGGCGGCCAGCGCTTCGGCGAGATGGAGGTGTGGGCCCTCGAGGCCTACGGCGCGTCCTACGCCCTCCAGGAGCTGCTGACGATCAAGTCCGACGACGTGCTCGGCCGGGTGAAGGTCTACGAGGCCATCGTCAAGGGCGAGAACATCCCCGAGCCCGGCATCCCGGAGTCGTTCAAGGTGCTGATCAAGGAGATGCAGTCGCTGTGCCTCAACGTCGAGGTGCTCTCCAGCGACGGCATGTCCATCGAGATGCGCGAGACCGACGAGGACGTCTTCCGTGCAGCGGAGGAGCTGGGCATCGACCTGTCGCGGCGGGAGCCGAGCAGCGTCGAAGAAGTGTGACCGAAGACCACTAGGTCCGTTGTTGGGGCCCCCGCCGGGAATTCGAGCGAACGCGAGAGTTCCTGGTGGGGAGATCTGAAAGAAGGAAAATCTTGCTCGACGTCAACTTCTTCGACGAGCTGCGCATCGGTCTCGCCACCGCCGACGACATCCGTCAGTGGTCCCACGGCGAGGTCAAGAAGCCCGAGACCATCAACTACCGCACCCTCAAGCCGGAGAAGGACGGGCTCTTCTGCGAGAAGATCTTCGGTCCGACCCGGGACTGGGAGTGCTACTGCGGCAAGTACAAGCGCGTCCGCTTCAAGGGCATCATCTGCGAGCGCTGCGGCGTCGAAGTGACCCGCGCCAAGGTGCGTCGCGAGCGGATGGGCCACATCGAGCTGGCCGCGCCGGTGACCCACATCTGGTACTTCAAGGGTGTGCCGTCGCGGCTCGGCTACCTGCTCGACCTGGCGCCCAAGGACCTCGAGAAGGTCATCTACTTCGCGGCGTACATGATCACCTCGGTCGACGAGGAGGAGCGCCACCGCGACCTGCCGTCGCTCGAGGCCAAGATCGGTGTCGAGGTCAAGCAGGTCGAGTCCCGCCGCGACGCCGACGTCGAGGCCCGGCAGAAGGTCCTCGAGACCGACCTCGCCGCGCTGGAGGCGGAGGGCGCCAAGTCCGACGTCAAGCGCAAGGTCCGCGAGTCCGCCGAGCGCGAGATGAACCAGATCCGCAAGCGCGCCGACGCAGAGGTGGAGCGGATCCAGGCGGTCTGGGACCGGTTCAAGAACCTCAAGGTCCAGGACCTCGAGGGCGACGAGATCCTCTACCGCGAGATGCGTGACCGCTTCGGGATGTACTTCCAGGGCGGCATGGGCGCCGCGGCGCTGCAGAAGCGCCTCGAGTCCTTCGACCTCGAGGCCGAGGCCGAGTCGCTGCGCGAGATCAGCCGCACCGGCAAGGGACAGAAGAAGACCCGCGCCCTCAAGCGGCTGAAGGTCGTCTCCGCGTTCCTCAACACGCGGAACTCGCCCATGGGCATGGTCCTCGACTGCGTCCCGGTGATCCCGCCGGACCTGCGCCCGATGGTCCAGCTCGACGGTGGCCGGTTCGCGACCTCGGACCTCAACGACCTGTACCGCCGCGTCATCAACCGCAACAACCGCCTCAAGCGGCTGCTCGACCTCGGTGCGCCCGAGATCATCGTCAACAACGAGAAGCGGATGCTGCAGGAGGCCGTCGACGCGCTGTTCGACAACGGCCGTCGCGGCCGGCCGGTCACCGGGCCGGGCAACCGCCCGCTCAAGTCGCTCTCGGACATGCTCAAGGGCAAGCAGGGCCGGTTCCGCCAGAACCTGCTCGGCAAGCGCGTCGACTACTCCGGCCGGTCGGTCATCGTGGTCGGCCCCCAGCTCAAGCTGCACCAGTGCGGTCTGCCCAAGCAGATGGCGCTCGAGCTGTTCAAGCCGTTCGTCATGAAGCGGCTGGTCGACCTCAACCACGCGCAGAACATCAAGAGCGCCAAGCGCATGGTGGAGCGGGCGCGCCCCGTCGTGTGGGACGTGCTCGAGGAGGTCATCGCGGAGCACCCGGTGCTGCTCAACCGCGCACCGACGCTGCACCGCCTCGGCATCCAGGCCTTCGAGCCGCAGCTGGTCGAGGGCAAGGCCATCCAGATCCACCCGCTGGTCTGCACCGCGTTCAACGCGGACTTCGACGGCGACCAGATGGCCGTGCACCTGCCGCTGTCGGCGGAGGCCCAGGCCGAGGCCCGCATCCTGATGCTGTCCTCGAACAACATCCTCTCGCCGGCGCACGGCCGGCCGATCACCTCGCCGACCCAGGACATGGTCCTCGGCATCTACTTCCTCACCGCGGCCCGCGACGGCATGGTGGGGGAGGGCCGGGTCTTCTCCTCGGTGGCCGAGGCGATCATGGCCCACGACCAGCACCAGCTGGACCTGCAGGCCAAGATCACGCTGCGCCTCGACGGTGTCGTGCCGCCCCGTGGCTGGACCGCTCCCGAGGGCTGGGAGGAGGGCCAGCCGATCTCGCTGCAGACGACGCTGGGCCGCGCCCTGCTCAACGAGGCGTTGCCCGTGGACTACCCGTTCGTCGACAAGCCGGTCGACAAGAAGGAGCTCTCGGCGATCGTCAACGACCTCGCCGAGCGCTACCCGAAGGTCGCCGTCGCCGCGACGCTCGACGCCCTCAAGGCGGCCGGCTTCCACTGGGCGACCCGCTCCGGCGTGACGATCTCCATCGAGGACGTCGTCACCCCGAAGGAGAAGCAGGCGGTCCTCGAGCGCCACGAGGCACGCGCGGAGAAGGTGCAGAGCCAGTACGAGCGCGGCCTGATCACCGACGACGAGCGTCGCCAGGAGCTGATCAACATCTGGACCGAGGCGACCAACGAGGTCGCCGACGCGATGCAGGAGGCCTTCCCGAAGACCAACCCGGTCTTCATGATGGTCAACTCCGGCGCGCGCGGTAACTGGATGCAGGTCCGCCAGATCGCCGGTATGCGAGGCCTGGTGGCCAACCCGAAGGGCGAGATCATCCCGCGTCCGATCAAGGCCAACTTCCGCGAGGGCCTGTCCGTGCTCGAGTACTTCATCTCGACGCACGGCGCCCGGAAGGGCCTGGCGGACACCGCCCTGCGTACCGCAGACTCCGGCTACCTCACCCGGCGGCTGGTCGACGTCTCCCAGGACGTGATCATCCGCGAGGAGGACTGCGGCACCGACCGCGGCCTGCTCATGCCGATCGCCAAGCCCAACGCCGACGGCAAGCTCGTCCGGCTGGAGAACATCGACACGAGCGTCTACTCCCGCAACCTCGCGGAGGACGTCGTGGTGGGCAAGGACACGATCGGTACGGCCGGCAGCGACGTGGGCGACGTGCTCATCCAGTCGCTCATCGACCACGGCGTGGCCGAGGTCCGGGTCCGCAGCGTCCTGACCTGCGAGAGCAAGGTCGGCACCTGCGCGGCGTGCTACGGGCGTTCGCTGGCCACCGGCAAGGTGGTCGACGTCGGCGAGGCCGTCGGCATCATCGCGGCCCAGTCGATCGGCGAGCCGGGCACCCAGCTCACGATGCGTACCTTCCACACCGGCGGTGTGGCCGGTGACGACATCACCCACGGCCTCCCGCGCGTGGTCGAGCTGTTCGAGGCCCGCCAGCCCAAGGGCGTCGCGCCGATCTCTGAGTCGGCCGGCCGGGTGCGCATCGAGGAGACCGACAAGAAGCGCGAGATCATCGTCGTGCCCGACGACGGCTCGGAGGAGACGGCCTACACCATCTCCAAGCGTTCCCGGCTGCTCGTGCACGACGGCGACCACGTCGAGGTCGGCCAACAGCTGATCGTCGGCGCGATCGACCCGAAGCAGGTGCTGCGGATCCTCGGCCCGCGCGCGGTGCAGCAGCACCTCGTGGGCGAGGTCCAGGAGGTCTACCGCTCCCAGGGCGTGTCGATCCACGACAAGCACATCGAGGTCATCGTCCGGCAGATGCTCAAGCGCGTCACGATCATCGAGTCGGGCGACGCCGAGCTGCTGCCCGGCGAGCTGGCCGAGCGCTCGCGCTTCGAGGAGGAGAACCGCCGGGTGGTCGCCGAGGGCGGCACCCCGGCCTCCGGCCGCCCGGAGCTCATGGGCATCACCAAGGCCTCGCTGGCGACCGAGTCGTGGCTGTCGGCGGCCTCCTTCCAGGAGACGACGCGGGTCCTCACGGATGCGGCGATCCACGCCAAGTCCGACCCGCTGCTGGGCCTGAAGGAGAACGTCATCATCGGAAAGCTCATCCCGGCCGGCACGGGTCTCCCGCGCTACCGCAACATCCGGGTGGAGCCGACCGAGGAGGCCAAGGCCGCCATGTACACCATGGGTGGCTACGAGGCCGACGCGAACGCGTTCGACTACGCGCCGTTCGGGTCGGGGTCGGGCCAGGCCGTCCCGCTGGAGGACTTCGACTACGGACCCTTCCGTGGCTGACAAGCGCAGGCTCCGCGAGGAACGAGCGGAGCGGACCGGAGCGAGGAAGCCACAATCCGGTATCGCAGCTAGCTGAGACGTGAAGTGGACCGGCTGTGGCGCCGGAAACGGTTCCCACAGCCGGTCCACTTCGGTCGCGGGGACGCGCTTTTGACCTCCGCGTACCGGCTGGGTAATCTCTCTCCTCGTGCCTGGGGATCCCTGGGCCCTCGCGCGTGCGCGACGAACTGCTTTGCCCCCACGGGGACGGGCGGACGGCACGAGCGGGAAGCAGGACCGACTCCGCGCCTCCTCAAGAGCGCACGAGGTCGGGGCGGGGCGACACGCCCGACCGCGTGGGTCGGACAGCCCGGCCCTCGCGACCAGAGACACGCGTTAGAAGCAGTACGAGACGAAGCAGTACGAGACGGAGACTGAAGGCGGCTCATGCCCACCATCCAGCAGCTGGTCCGCAAGGGCCGCCAGGACAAGGTCGAGAAGACCAAGACGCCCGCGCTCAAGGGAAGTCCGCAGCGCCGGGGCGTCTGCACCCGCGTCTACACGACCACCCCCAAGAAGCCGAACTCCGCGCTGCGCAAGGTCGCTCGCGTCCGGCTCACCAGCGGCATCGAGGTCACGGCGTACATCCCGGGCGTCGGCCACAACCTGCAGGAGCACTCGATCGTGCTCGT
>DASVBQ010000396.1:0-2157 GCA_036375795.1 Actinomycetes bacterium | reverse complement strand
AGACCGGCTGGTTCGGCTTCCGCCACGACGAGGGCTCCAGCCCGGACCGGGAGCGGCTGAGCCCGTAGCCTCCCCGGGCGGTAGCGTCGCCCCTTGTCCGACCGACTCGACCTGCTGGGGGCTCGCGGATGCTCTACGTGCTCACGCGTGCCGTCTGCCTGCTGCTCTTCCGGGTGCTGTGGCGGCCGGTGGTCGTGGGCCGGGAGCACATCCCGGCCACCGGCCCGGTGATCCTGGCGAGCAACCACCTGTCGTTCATCGACAGCATCGTGATCCCGCTCGCCGTGCCGCGGCGGGTGGTGTTCCTGGCCAAGGCGGAGTACTGGGAGGGGCACTCGCTGGCGAGCCTGCCGCGTCGGCTGTTCTTCCGGACCTTCGGCGCGGTGCCGGTGCAGCGCGACCAGCAGGCCGACGCGCAGGCCTCGCTCGACCTCGCCCGGGAGGTGCTGGCCCGCGGTGACGCGTTCGGGATCTATCCCGAGGGCACCCGCTCGCGCGACGGGCGGCTGTATCGCGGCCGGACCGGCGTGGGCTGGCTCGCGATGGCCGCCGGCGCACCCGTCGTGCCCGTCGGCCTGGTCGGGACCGACCTGGTCCAGCCGGTCGGGGCGACCATGCCGCGGGTGCATCGCGTACGCATCTCGTTCGGCCCGCCCGTCCGACCCGGGGCGTACGCGGACCTGCCGCCCGGCCGGGCCCGCCGGGAGCTCACCGACGCGGTGATGGACGCGGTCGCGGAGCTCTCCGGACAGGACCGGGCCCCGGGCTACAACGAGCGCGTGCCTGCGTCGGGCTGACCGCGGGTGGCAGCGAGGCGCAGCGCCGGGATCCTGGTCTTCCGCCGGACCGCTCGGGGCGTCGAGGTGCTGATCGGTCACATGGGCGGGCCGTTCTGGGCACGCAAGGAGAAGGCCGCCTGGTCGGTGCCCAAGGGCGAGTACGAGCCGGACGAGGACCCGCTGGCGGCCGCCCGGCGCGAGTTCGTCGAGGAGCTCGGGCTCCCGGTGCCCGCCGGCGAGCTGCTGGACCTGGGCGAGGTGCGCCAGCCCAGCGGAAAGGTGGTCGCCGTCTGGGCGGTCGAGGGCGACCTGGACCCCGCCGACGTGGTCCCGGGCACGTTCGAGATGGAATGGCCCAGCGGGTCCGGGCGGATGCGGGAGTTCCCCGAGCTGGATCGGGTCGAGTGGTGCGGCCTCGAGCGGGCCCGTGAGCGGCTCGTCACGGGCCAGCGAGTCTTCCTGGACCGCCTGGTGCAGCGACTCGGTTGACGGCCCGCCTACGGCAGCAGGCGTGGAGCCTGCCCCGGCTGCTACGCGGTCCCGTCGAAGACCGTGGTGTCGCGGACGACGGTGCGCAGGCACGTCGGCAGGGCGTCCGGCTCGAGAACGGGCAGCCTCGCCGTCGGGTCGATGCCGGCAGGTGTGTGCCACACCGCGAAGGTCGCCGGCGCTCCTGCGGTCAGGACGCCGTCGGCGTCGCGACCTGCCGCCCGCCAGCCACCCCTGGTGTGCGCGTCGAAGGCGACGTCGATCGACAGGCGCGACGAGGGCGTGTGGTGCCGCGCCGCCGCCAGGACCGACCCCCACGGGTCGATCGGCGTGACCGGCGAGTCCGACCCGAGCGCCAGGACCACCCCGGCCGCGTGCATCGCGGCGAGCGGGTTCATGGCGAGCGCCCGGTCGACCCCGAGCCGCTCGGCGTACATCCCGGAGTCCCCGCCCCAGAGGCGGTCGAACGCCGGCTGGACCGAGGCGACGACCCCGAGGCGGGCCAGCGTCTCGACGGCGTCCGGAGACACCATCTCGACGTGCTCCACCCGGTGCCGCGCCGCGCGTACCCGGTCGGCTCCCAACCGGCCGGCCGCCTCGTCGAGCCCGGCGGCGACCGCGTCCAGGGCGCCGTCGCCGATCGCGTGGAACCCTGCCTGCACTCCCGACTCGGTGCAGGCGACGACGTGGTCGCGGACCTGGGCTGCCGTGAGGTAACCGTGCCCGCGGTGGTCGGCGTCGGCGTACGGCTCGCGCAGAGCCGCCGTGTGCGACCCGAGCGAGCCGTCGGCGAACAGGTCCCCGGCGGCCCCGACCGTGCCGAGCTGTCGCGCCCGGGCGATCCCGACGTCTCCCAGCTCCCCCCAGTCCGCGACCACCTCGGGAGCTG
>DASVBQ010000054.1:0-7998 GCA_036375795.1 Actinomycetes bacterium | reverse complement strand
GTACGCGAAGCTGCCGTACTTCTTCACCGACCAATATGACCTGTCCATGGAGTACCACGGGTACGTCGGCCCGGACGGTGCCGACCAGGTGGTGCTGCGGGGGAACCCGGCGGGGGAGAAGTGGTATGCCTTCTGGCTGGGCGGCGGCCGGGTGCTGGCCGGCATGAACGTCAACGACTGGGACGCCGCCGACGGGATCAAGCGGCTCGCTCGCGAGCGGGCTGAGGTGGACCCGGCCCGGCTGGCCGACCCTGACGTGCCGCTCGACGACCTCTGATCCCCGGCCGTCACGACGGCAGCAGCGCCGCGACGGCGGCCTGCTCCATCCACGCGGCGTACTCGGCGACCGACCAGCCCGCTTCCACGACCAGGCGCTCGTACAGCAGCGGCTCGCTCAGCACCACCGCGATCGCCGTGGCCCGATCCGGGTCGACGTCCGGTCGAAGGCCGCCGATCTCGCGGAGGCGCGACACGAAGGCCCGTGCCCCGCCCCGACGGCCGCGCTCGGAGCTCTCGTGCACCGTGGCCACCTCCGGGTCGGCGTCGGCCGCGGCCCCCATCACCAGGGCGAGCCGGGCGACTCGCGCCTCGATCTCCGACATGCGCAGCGCCCAGAGATGGACCAACCGGGCCGGATCGGTCTGCGCCATCTGCTCGCGCGTCTCCGGCCGGTCCGCCATGGGCACTGGCTCGTCGTCGCCGACGAGCGCCCAGTCCAACGCCAGCTTGAGCAGGATCGCCTTGCCGCCCACCGCGGTGAAGACCGTCTTGCGGCTCACCCCGGCCCTCTCGGCCACCGCATCGATGGTGGTGCGGGCGTAACCCTGCTCGACGAAGAGGTCATGGGCCGCCGCGACGATCGCCCGGCGGGTTGCCCGGACCTGCTCCTCGCGCAACGGCGAGCGGTAGGACCTCGTGGACACGGGTCTTGACACCTCCCCAATTGAGGTTACCTTCGATGTAATCAATCGCCTGACAGTGTATCCAATGCAGGGAGGCGACATGCGAGTGGTAGTCGTCGGCGCCGGTCCGACGGGGCTCGTGCTCGGGGCGGGCCTCGCCCGGCGCGGTCACCGAGTGCTCGCGGTGGACCGTGACGCCGGTCCCGCCGAGGACGGTCGGTGGGCCCGGCGCGGCGTCATGCAGTTCGGGCACGCCCACGGCTTCCGGCCTCAGGTGTCGACTGTGCTCCGTCGGCACTGGCCGGCGGCCTACGACCACTGGCTCGCGCTGGGGGCGGAGCCCGTGGACGTCGACCTCCCGGCGCGAGGCCGGGTGCCGGGCGGGATGCTCTCGCGCCGGATCACCCTCGAGCGCGCGCTGCGACGAGCGGCCGCGACCACGGCCGGCCTGGAGGTCCGGCAGGGTCACGTCGACCGGCTCCTGGAGCGCAACGGCCGGGTCGTCGGCTGCATCGTCGACGGCGTCGGGGTCGAGGCCGACCTCGTCGTCGACGCTTCGGGGCGGGCGGGGAGGCTTGATCGCACGGAGACGGTCGTCGGCGGGGACTGCGGCATCGCCTACGTCAACCGGACCTACCGGTTGCTCCCCGGTGCGTCCCGGGGACCGATGTCCTCACCGATCGCCTGGTTCGGGTCCTTCGACGGCTACGTCGTCATCGTGTTCCCGCACGAGCGCGGTCACTTCTCGGTGGTCTTCGTGCGGCCCACCGCCGACCCTGCTCTGAAGGACCTGCGCCACGACGCCGTCTTCGACGCGGCGTGCCGGGCGGTCCCGGCGCTGGCCGAGTGGACCGACGCCCGCCGCGCGGCCCCGACAAGCCGAGCCATGGCCGGAGGTGCCCTGCGCAACACCTACCACGCCCAGCGTTCGGCGCCCGGGCTCGTGGCAGTCGGGGACTCAGTGACGACGACTGCCCCGACAGCCGGCCGGGGGGTTGCGATGGCGTACCTCCAGGTGGACGAGTTCCTGCGGATCGTCGACGCGGGCGCCCGGCCCGACACCGTGGCCGACGAGTTCGGCGCGTGGTGCGACCGCGAGATGCTGCCGTGGGTCGTCGACCACGTCCACACCGACGAGGCGGCGGCACTGCGCTGGCAAGGTCACGACGTGGACCTGACCCGGCCTCTTCCCTCGGACCTGATCGTGGCAGCGGCGGAGGTCGACCCGCGTCTGCACGAGCACGCCGGGCCGTACCTGGCGATGTTCGCGCTCCCGCAGACGCTGGCCGTCGCCGAGCCGATGGCGCGTGCGGTCTTCGAGGCCGGTTGGCGGCCGGCTCACTCGGAGGGCCCCACGCGCGACCAGCTCGTCGAGATCATCGGTGCCACCCTCGCCGAGGCTGCCTGACCCGGTCGCCGCCCTGTGCGCAACGGCCGATGCCGCCCGCGGGGGCCCACGTACACTCGGGCCCCGTGGCAGGCCGCATCCGGGACGAGGACGTCGTCCTCGTCAAGGAGCGAGCCGACCTCGCCGACGTGATCGGCGAGGTCGTGACGCTGCGTCCCGCCGGCGGCGGGAACCTCAAGGGCATCTGTCCCTTCCACGACGAGAAGACCCCGTCGTTCTCGGTCCGTCCCAGCGTCGGCAGCTGGCACTGCTTCGGCTGCGGCGAGGGCGGCGACGTCATCTCGTTCGTGATGAAGATCGACCACCTCTCGTTCAGCGAGTCGGTCGAGCGCCTGGCCGGTCGCTTCGGTGTGCAGCTGCGTTACGAGGAAGGCGGCCACACACCGGGCCGCCAGCAGGGCCAGCGCACGCGGCTGGTCGAGGCGCACCGGGTGGCCGCCGAGTTCTACGTCGAGCAGCTCGCAACGCCGGGCGCCCAGGCCGGTCGGCAGTTCCTGGCCGAGCGCGGGTTCGACCAGGGCGCCGCGGAGAAGTTCGGCGTCGGCTTCGCACCTCGCGAGTGGGACGCGCTCACCCGGCACCTGCGCGGCCGCGGCTTCAGCACCGAGGAGCTGGTGACCGCCGGGCTCGCCCGGCAGGGGCAGCGAGGCCCGATCGACCGGTTCATGGCCCGGCTGCTCTGGCCGATCCGCGACGTCACCGGCGACGTGATCGGCTTCGGGGCCCGCCGGCTGTTCGACGACGACCGCATCGAGGCGAAGTACGTCAACACGCCCGAGACGCCGATCTACAAGAAGTCGACCGTGCTCTACGGCCTGGATCTGGCCAAGCGCGAGATCGCGCGTCGCATGCAGGCGGTGGTCGTCGAGGGCTACACGGACGTGATGGCCTGCCACCTGGCCGGTGTCGAGACCGCGATCGCCACCTGCGGCACCGCCTTCGGGGACGAGCACATCAAGATCCTGCGTCGCCTGCTGATGGACCAGAACGAGTTCCGCGGCGAGGTCGTCTTCACCTTCGACGGTGACTCCGCCGGGCAGAAGGCCGCGCTGCGGGCGTTCCAGGACGACCAGAAGTTCGTCACCCAGACCTTCGTGGCGGTCGAGCCGAGCGGCATGGACCCGTGCGAGCTGCGCCAGCACAAGGGGGACACCGCGGTCCGCGACCTCGTCGCCCGCCGCGTGCCGCTGTTCGAGTTCGCCCTGCGCTCGACGATCGGCCGGTTCGACCTCGACACCCCGGAAGGGCGCATCTCGGCGCTGCAGGCCGCGGCCCCGGTCGTCGCCTCGATCCGCGACCAGTCCCTGCGCCCGGAGTACGCGCGCACGCTGGCCGGCTGGCTGGGCATGGAGGTGGAGCCGGTCGCCCGGGCCGTGGCGCAGGCAAGTAACACCACCCGGCGTACGTCTCCTGCCGCCTCGTCACGCGCCGCGGAGGCACCCACCCGGGCCAGCGCACCCGACCCGCACGACCCGGCGCTGCGGGTCGAACGCGACAGCCTCAAGGTCGTGCTGCAGGCTCCCGCCCTCGCGACGGGCTTCGACGACCTCGAGCCCACCGTCTTCACCGCACCCGCCTATATCGCTGTCCGTGACGCTGTGGCCACAGCGGGTGGTGCCTCGGCGGCCGGCCAGGGCGGCCCGACCTGGGTGGAGACGGTGGACGCGGCCGCCGCTGACGACGTCGTACGCCGGCTGGTCCGCGAGCTCGCGGTCGAGCCGCTGGCCTCCGAGGAACAGGCCCTCACCCGGTACGCCACCGAGGTGCTGGCCCGGCTGGAGGAGCTCGCCACCACGCGGCGCATCGCCGAGGTGAAGTCCCGGCTGCAGCGGCTCAACCCGGTCGAGCACGTCACGGAGTACAACCGGCTGTTCGGCGAGCTCGTGGCGCTGGAGGCACATCGCCGAGCCCTTCGCGAGCGGGCGATCGGCTCGCTCTGACTCGGTCTCGCAGCGTCCTGGACGAACGGCCTACGGATGACCTGTCCGAATGGTGGAGATCGACTTCGTAAATCGCTGCGATCATCGGATCGGCGGAGCAGACTGACCGACGTGGGGGACGTCCTGGTTCTGCCCGAGGTGGTGGACGCGACAGTCGACCGGCTCCGTGCGCAAGGCGGCGGGGCGGGGCTTGTGCCTGCCCAGGCAGTGGCCGCCGAGGCCAATGCCGCCGGGCTGAACCCGGAGAGCATCGACGAACTCGTCCGGCGCCTCGCGGAGGCGGGCGTCGAGGTCGTGGCCGACGAACCGACCGAGGCCGAGCTCGCCGCCGCAGCCGCCGTCGATGACGAGCCGCCCTCGCTCGACGATGCCGGGCCCGCGGCGTCGGCCGACCTGGTCCGGGTCTACCTGCGCGAGATCGGTCGGGTCGCCCTGCTGACCGCGGCTGACGAGGTCGATCTCGCCAAGCGTGTCGAGGCCGGTGTGTTCGCCGCGGAACGGCTGGACATCACCGAGGACCTGACCGTGGAGATGCGCCGGGACCTGCTGGCCATCGTCGGTGACGGGCAGCGCGCGAAGCAGCGGCTCATCGAGGCCAACCTGCGCCTGGTGGTCTCGATCGCCAAGCGCTACGCCGGGCGCGGGCTGCCGTTCCTCGACCTCATCCAGGAGGGCAACCTCGGGCTGATCCGCGCCGTCGAGAAGTTCGACTACACCCGCGGCTTCAAGTTCTCGACGTACGCCTCGTGGTGGATCCGCCAGGCGGTGTCGCGAGCCGTCGCCGACCAGGCGCGCACGATCCGCATCCCCGTGCACATGGTGGAGACGGTCAACCGCATCCTGCGGGCGCAGCGGATGCTGGTGCAGACGCTGGGTCGCGACCCGACGGCAGCCGAGATCGCCGAGCGCGTCGACCTGCCGGCCGAGCGCGTCGCGGAGATCAAGCGGCTCGCGATGGAGCCGGTGTCGCTGCACTCGCCGGTCGGCGAGGAGGAGGGGTCGGAGCTCGGCGACCTGATCGAGGACAGCGAGTCGGTGCCGCCCCCCGAGCTGGTCGCCGGCGGCCTGCTGCAGAGCCACGTCGAGGCGGTGCTCGGTCATCTCGGCGAGCGCGAGCGCGAGGTCGTCCGGATGCGCTACGGCCTGATGGACGGAGAGCCGCGCACGCTCGAGGAGGTCGGCAAGGCGTTCGGTGTCACCCGGGAGCGGGTGCGGCAGATCGAGGCGAAGAGCCTGGCCAAGCTGCGCCACCCGCACTTGTCGGCTCAGCTGCGCGACTACCTCGGCACCTGACTCGCGGCACACGCCGTACGCTGCCTGACCGTGCGATGGCGACGCGGCCCGGCGATCCCCGAAGCGGCGCGGGCGGCCCTCGACCTGCGCCCGGGCGAGCGACTTCTCGCGGCCGCGCGGGACACCGAAGGCGGCTGGCTCGCTGCCACCGACCTTGCCCTCGTCGCACCGGACGTGCGCATCGCCTGGGCTGACGTGTCCCATGCACGATGGCTGGACGAGGGCTCGATACTCGTGGTCGAACCGGTACCCGGCAGGTCGGCCCCACGGCGTTTCGAGCTGGCCGAGCCGGGACGGGTGCCGGAGACCGTGCACGAGCGGGTGATGGCCAGCATCGTCGTGTCCCGGCGCGTCGGCGTACCCGGTGGCGGGGGTGTGCGGGTCGTGGGCCGGGAGGACGGCTCGGGGCACCTGCTCTGGCAGGTGGTGCCCGACCCGGGCGTGGACGTCGACGATCCCGACGTACGTCGGGTGGCCGACGCCACCGTCGCGCAGCTGCGCGGCGAGCTCGGCCGCTGACTCAGGCCGCCCTCGTGGCCCGGCTCGGCCGCGGGGCCGGCGCCGCCCGGCGCCGACCACCGGCGCTCGCCGGTCGCCTCAGCAGCCGCAGGACGGCGGCCTCCACCTGGCCGTGGGTGGCCGGCTGGCCGAAGTCGGCATCGGCACCGAGCCGCTCGAGGGATCGGGCGACGGTGATGCCGTCGGCGTAGAGGTCGAGGACACGTGGGTCGATGTACGAGGACCGGCAGACGGCCGGGGTGTTGCCGAGGTACTCCGACACCTCCTTGACGACCCGGTTGACGGCCCGCTTGCGCCCGCTCGGGGACGTCGGTGCCTGGGTCGACACCGCCAGGCCGACGGCGGTGAGCACGGTGGCGTGCCAGGTGCGGAAGTCCTTGGCGCTCACGTCGTCACCGACCACTTCGCGCAGGTAGGTGTTGATGTCGGCGCTGGTGATGTCGTGCCAGCCGTCACGGTCCTTGTAGGCGAGCAGCTCGTGGCTCTCGTCGTCGCGCTTGAGCAGGGCGGAGACCACCTTGCGGACGCTCTCGTCGACCACCGCCTGCACGCGTTGCTTGCCGGACTTGGCGACGTAGTCGAACACCACCAGGTCGCCGGTCACCGTGACGTGCTCTCGACGCATCGTCGCGAGGCCGTACGTGCCGTTGGTCTCGGCGTACGTCTCGCCGCCGACGCGGAAGAAACCCAGGTCGAGCAACCGGAAGGCGGCCGCGAGCACCCGCTGGCGGGTCAGCCCGCGTTGGGCGAGATGAGTCTGCACGTGCTCACGTGCCTGGGGGAGCCGCCTGGCGAAGGTCAGCACCCGCTCGTGCTTCTGGGCGTCCCGTTGCACCCGCCATTCGTCGTGGTAGCGGTACTGCCGACGACCGGCGGCATCGGTGCCCAGGGCCTGGATGTGCCCGCGCTGGTCAGGGCAGATCCACACGTCGGTCCACGCCGGCGGGAGCACGAGCGTCGTGATCCGCTCGAGCACCTCCGGTTCGTCGACCTTGCGACCATCGGGCCACTCGTAGGAGAAGCCGCGTCCCCGATGCACCCGCCTGATGCCCGGCCCGGCGCAGTCGACCCGGCGCAGGCGAGCCACAGGTATCCCCCTCAGCCGGTCAGCTGTAGTGACCGTTGCTGCCGGCCGGCGCGCTGCTGGTCGGGGTCTCCTGCCGCCCGCCGCCCATCCATCCCGGCCGCTTCTCCTGCAGCGTCGAGCTGAGCGAGCTGCTCGCCTTGTCCTTGGCGGTGGTCAGCGCGTCGCCGGCCTGGTGCTGGAGCGTGCTCGCGGTGCTCTGCACGCGCGGGTTGCTCGCGAAGGCCCGCGCCGCGTCGCGGATCTGCTCGTAGCGCGCCCGGCCCGCCCTGGCGCCCAGCACGTAACCCGTGGCGAATCCCATGACGAAGATGGCCTTGGTACGCATGGAGCGGCTCCCCTGAGTAGCTCGGTCGTGTGCCCGTACGTCGGAATCCTCCGCCAGGTCGAGGCGGGGCGCCAGGCCCATACCCTGGCGTGGGGGCCCGACACCTTGCGATAACCTGTACCGGTCCGGCCGGGCCTCGCCCGGCCGTTCCCGCATAGCTCAATTGGCAGAGCAACCGGCTGTTAACCGGTAGGTTCCTGGTTCGAGTCCAGGTGCGGGAGCACGCGTGTGACCGGCCCGCTCGCGGGCGGCCACCGACCTGGGGCGGTAGCTCAGCCGGTTAGAGCAGGGGACTCATAATCCCTGGGTCCTGGGTTCGAGTCCCAGCCGCCCCACCACCAGGCTGTACGGCGTCGGCTGAGGCTTGACGGTTCGGCTTCGGCTGACGCTTTACACGTCTTCGGCTGATGGTTGACAGCTACTTCGGCTGATTCTTGACACTCCCTCGGCATGAGGGAGATGAGCGTGGCGGAGCAGCGGTATCGGGCGGTTCTCGAGGTGATCGCCGAGGGCCGGACGGTGGG